>CAZZYE010001074.1:0-3035 GCA_964658145.1 uncultured Stigonema sp. | reverse complement strand
CTAACCGAACCGTATTGGCTGTCTACCCTGCCAGTCCAGAACCTATACAGCACCATGATCGCGTAAACCACAATATACCCCCGTAGGGGCGGCAGGGCTGTTTCATTTTACAGAGATAATAAGTTTACCAACGATATTGTCAGGGCGGGGAGACCCCGCCCCTACGACTGCCTCAAATTCAAACGAAAAAATCATTCCTTACAGGTTTTTTCTATCAGGAATGAAACAGCCCTGCCCTTTTTAAGGGGAGCCAGCGCTCTCCGGAGGGTTTCCCTCCGCAGGCGACTGGCGTGGGTTGGGGGGATATTCAGGCAGTGACGCTTCTAAATGAACCGTATTGCCTGATGAAGAGGTAAGGGTTTATACAAACAGTAATTAGCCGGACTTTATATAACAAGTCCACAAGTTGCCAGCAAGTATTAGATTACCTTAATTTTAGATATTCATAAATTTAGCACTCTTACTATTTGTGTACAAAAGAAGTACTGTACATTAAGTGGCTACCTTTAAACTGGGAGTTTACTTAATAAAAAAGTCGGTAAATTGATAAACTTACTGTAGTATAAGAGATAGCGTGAAAAATCTCAACCCACCACAAAGATGACAAACACAGCAACAAATACAGCAATTCGCACAGATCATGTCAAGATTTCTAATGGCGATTTGCTCTTAGATGCTTACTTGGCGGAACCAAACGGTGAGGGACTTTTCCCAGCAATCATAGTGGTTCAGGAAATTTTTGGGGTGAACATTCACATCCGAGAAGTAACGGAGAGGTTAGCCCATTTGGGTTATGTAGCAATCGCACCTGCAATTTTTCAGCGCATTGCTCCTGGTTTTGAGGGTGGATACAACCCTGAAGATATCCAGATTGGCAGAAAATATAAAGAACAGACCAAAGCAAATGAGTTATTAAGTGATATTCAAGCAACGATCGCCTATCTCAAAACTCTGCCAAATGTGAATAGTGATGCGATCGGTTCTATTGGTTTCTGCTTTGGCGGACATGTTGTCTATTTAGCTGCAACGCTAAGAGAAATCAAAGCGACAGCTTCCTTCTATGGTGGCGGGATCACCAACTCTACTCCAGGGGGCGGTGCGCCTACCATTACTCAGACCCCAGATATTAAGGGTACTCTTTACGCCTTCTTTGGCACTCAAGACGCAGGAATTCCCCAAGAACAAACTGAGCAAGTTGAAGCAGAGTTAGAGAAATACCAGATTCCTCACAAAGTCTTTCGCTATCCTGCTGAACATGGTTTTTTCTGCAACCATCGCGGTAGTTACAATCCAGAAGCTGCTGCTGATGCTTGGCTGAAAGTTAAGGAACTGTTTCAAAAGCAACTTCAGACAGTTTGAATTTGGTTCGTCAGGAATTGTATGTAGACTTATGTACTATCGCTTGCTTTTTCCTGCTGTCTGTGCGATTATACTACCAGATAAACTACACTAATTTGATAAAAATTTAGTACTTTAAAGTTTGGCATCCAGAAATCAGTAGTTGTAGCAGTGCAATCGTTTGGAAAGAACGATGTTAACAGATTCTCAAGAACTAGAAGTCACCACTGATTCATTAGAAGCGGTAAATGCCATCAATGGCTTTTTCGAGCAATTACTTAGTGTCGGAAACGACAGCCAAGTTATACTGAAAGCAGTTGAGGCAGATCCAGCCTGTGCGCTTGCACATGCTCATGCAGCAGCTTTTTACATGTTTTCTGGCACTGGTGATGCGATCGCCCAAGCAACAGACTTTCTCAACAGTGCCAAAGCACATGTTACCCGCGCCAACGAACGTGAACAACTTTATATAGCTGCCATTGAGGCTTGGATTAAACGTGATATTAGGAGTGCGATCGCTCATCACGAAGCGATCGCCGAATCCTTTGAGCGCGATTTAGTCTCGCTGCATATCTGCCAATACCACTACAGAAATTCTGGTGACAGTCAAGGAATGCTGCGGATTGCAGAAAAAGTTTTACCAGCCAACCGCGATAGCCCGTATATGTACGGAATGCTTGCTTTTGGCTTAGAAGAATCTTCGCGCTTACCGGAAGCAGAGTCGGCTGGGCGACGGGCAACCGAAATGAAACGCGACAACCGTTGGGCGCACCATGCCGTAGCTCATGTTTTAGAAACCCAAGGGCGCTTAGAAGAAGGGATTGCCTGGATGGAGAGTGTGTGCGACACTTGGGAAAATAGCAACCCAGCTTTTTACGGCCATCTTTGGTGGCACACCGCTCTTTACCACCTTGATGCTGAGCATATTGCCAAGGTATTGGAAATTTATGACACTAGGATTTGGGGACGTGCCAGGAAAGATAACGGACGCGAACAGATTAACGCTATCTCGTTGCTGCTACGTTTGGAATTGAGAGGTGTGAATGTAGGTTCGCGCTTTTCAGAAGTTGCCGCTTACCTCCAGCCAAGACTACATGAACATATCCTCGGTTTTATGGATTTGCATTATCTCTATGCATTAGTACGCGGTGGTAAAGATGATTGGGCGGCAGAGATGTTAGAAAGTATGCAAGTATACAGTCAGAAGGCACTGCCCTATATCCAAGCAATTTGGTTAGAAGTGGTTTTACCAAGTGCCCGTGGGATGATTGCTTATCCTCAGGGTGACTTGCAGACAGTTATAACTGAACTAGAATCGGTGCTACCAAGGTTACAGGAAACAGGCGGTAGCCATGCTCAAAGGGATTTATTTGAGCAAATTTATCTTGATGCCCTGATTCGTACCAGCAGGTATCACGAAGCGCTAAGTATTCTGGAAAAACGTCATGCAAAGCGGACGAAGATACCAGTAATTCAGCAGGAATTAGCTCACATCTACCAAAAGCTGGGAAGGTTAGTAGTATGAGAGAATTTAATAAAGTAAGTTGCACTCCTTTTATAGTTAGGGCTGGTAATGGCTAATGGTAACAATTGACAATTATAGCAATCCGATTTAATTTTTGAAAAAATCTCAGTAGGGTGCGTTAGCGCAGCGTAACGCACCATCCCAAGCTTTCGGTGCGTTACGGACTTCGTCC
>CAZZYE010001073.1:0-3037 GCA_964658145.1 uncultured Stigonema sp. | reverse complement strand
ATCTACAATCTACAATTAACATTTTTAGCAGTAGGACTGAATGTCCTCACCACACTGATCTACTAAATAACACAAAGCACGAAAACGCAACCCTACAAGTTGGTCGTATAGCGGATTTAGCTTGCACATTGGGGGAATGTGAGCAATTTTGCGACCCAATAAAATCACATCTCGCTCAAATGGACATTGAGCAGGAATCAGTTTAGCAATAAATTTCGCCAATTTACGATTTTGAATTTCTAAAGAATCGAGCCATTGACGTATTGGTTGTAGTAAATCAACTTGAGATTGAGTGAATTGTTTTTGGTTTACTTGTTGATTGCTTCCTAGAATAGGGTTCACCAAAGCAGACAGAATAATACGACGATTGTTAGTTTTGAGCATAGTTGTAAGTAGTTTGTCGTTGAATTAATCAAAGATTTGCAGGTGTTCAGCCCTTTGAATCGGGTTTGAATATAGCGTTATCACAATACAAACAGGCAGATTGCATAATTGATTTACTTTTATGTAAACCCTATCAATGATCGTTATTTAAACTCGGTGTGCAATGGAAAACTGTCCAGTTAAATACAAAATAACAAAGAAATTATAAAGATAGTGTTTATAAGCTTATTGATTGCTAATAGTTTTCATGACAATCACATATATAAAATCTAACCCTTGTATCCTAAAACCAACTAACTGTATCTTGAGGTGTACGTTGGCGAAAAAAAGAACGCTTTTGCTCCTACTCAAGCTATATTTGGCTGTGATGAGCCAACAATGACAATTTATTTTCTGCTAGTCTCTTTCAATAAAATGTTACTTTATTTACTAAAAATGATGCATAAATTACTTAACAAAAAGCGGAATATTATTTAATAACTGCAAGCAAACATACGAATTCAATCAATTAATAAAAATGAGACCAGATAACTTATTATAGTTTTTATGATGATCCCCATAAGCATATCTGCATCTACTCTGTAAAATCAAATTTTTACCTCTACTGGCGAACCCGTAAGGGCGTCGGAAACCCTCCTTCTCCTGACGGAGACGCTGACGCGAACAGGGCTGCTTACCGTGTAACGGATAAACCGATCTCCTTTGCGGCGACCTAAAAGCGTCCCCGTCTGGCTATCAAGTTGGGACGTATAAGCTCTCAATAAGCAGCGCGGGAATTGTCAACAGGCTGGTAAAGTCAAATATATGTGGAGGCGTTACTATGACCCAAACCTTATCCAAACTCGTAACCTATGAAGAATTTATCGAGTGGCTCCCTAACGACGGTAAGCGCTACGAGCTACACAATCGAGTAATTGTTGAGATGGCACCCCCAACTGGAGACCATGAAAAAGTTGTCGGATTTCTGGCTCGTAAAATAACTGTAGAGTTTGACAGAATGAACTTACCGTACACGATTCCCAAAACCGCGTTCGTTCAAACTCCCGGAGCCGAATCGACTTACTCCCCTGACGTATTGTTACTAAATCTTGATAATCTCCCTAACGAACCTCTTTTTAAAAAATATTCAACGGTTACTCAGTCCGCGTCTGTACCCCTAGTAGTCGAAGTAGTTAGTACAAATTGGCGGGATGACTATCATAAAAAGTTTGCCGACTATGAAGAGATGGGCATTCTTGAGTTCTGGATTGCAGACTATGCAGGGCTAGGGGGGAAAAAATTTATTGGAAACCCTAAACAACCTACTTTCTCGGTATGCCAGCTTGTGGGTGATGAGTTCCAATTTACCAAATTTATAGGTAATGACTTAATCCTCTCCCTAACCTTCCCCCAACTTAACCTGACTGCCCAACAGGTTTTTGATGCGGCTTTGTAAATTTTGGTTTGGATATTTGTTCCCGCACACGCTGCTCTTACCGATTACAGGCACTCTTGCAATTGTAAGTTTATCAAGGGATTGAGTCGAGAAGGGATAATGGGCGAGTGGGCAAATTTTGGCAAACAAGTCTTACTCCCAACAGGAGTGCAAAATTACCTATCTTGAACCTTGGCGTTCTTGGCACGGGCAGTCGCCTAGGTCGGGCTAACACTCGTGTCGGCGCGTTGCCCTTGTCTTGGCGGTTTTTTAATAGGTAATCTTCTGGCGGGAAGGTCAGGCGTGTCCCGTAAGCACGGGTCGGTTTTTCGTGCAAGCACAGTTTTGATTTCATAATATTTAGGACTTATATCAAATCCGGTTAAATGAACACACAACCGCTAGGGGCACAGCAGTGCTGTGCCCCTACAAATACCATGTGCAATCAACCGGATTTGATATTACGCATTGACAGAAAACTGATAATGTGAATTTAAGCCCACCTTCTGTTTTAGGTGTTCCAGTATGAAGTCGCGAGCCACTTGAAGAGACAAATTGCGTCGGCAATAATCCTGTCTCGCAGCGTTACATCTCGGTCACTGCGGTTCAAACTCAATGCTAATCGCTACTCAAAATCTTTAGAAATTCCTGTACAACACTATCTGGTTGGCTCCAACATCGGGTAGCATCGTAATGCTCAACTAAACGGATGCCATGAACTTTAAAAAGACGATCGCGTTCATGGTCATGCACTGTACGAGTGGGTGGATGCGACTGGTCACCATCGACTTCAAGAATACCCCACTTCCCAGCGTGAAATACTAGAAAATCGCTCTCCTTGTTGTCCCTGCATTTAGAAGTATTGAGGCGTCCTTTGCAGTTGGGGTAGAAGAGAACACCAGCACGGTCTAGAGCTTTCGCAATTTCTATCTCAGTTTTTGAACGGAAGTAAAGACCTGACCATTGGTAGGGAGCCTTAATGCCTTGATTGCTTACATTGGAGTAGACAGTCGAACTGAGGATTGTTCCATTTATGTTGGAGCCAATCAAGTCAGCCTTGGTTAAGTCAGTTTCAGCTAAGTTGGCATCACTTAAGTCGGCATTGCGTAAGTCAGCTTCATATAACTTGGCATGGGCTAAGTTAGACCGACATAAATTAGCCTTACGCAAATTAGCCCAATAAAGCCTTACTTTAATCAAGTTAGCTTCACTCAGATTTGCGTTCTGTAGATTTGCGTT
>CAZZYE010001072.1:0-3040 GCA_964658145.1 uncultured Stigonema sp. | reverse complement strand
AGAAACCGGGTTTCTGAGGCTTGGGATTTTCACAACTGATTTAGGACTGCTATATATACCATGCGTTGCTACAGGGAGCAGTTCTGATGAGTGTTTCCCTTGTCAGCAAGGAGCGATCTTCGTAGCCTCACCCCGAAGGGGCTGGCTCAAGCGCGTCCCTCTTGTTTTTGAAGCTCTCCTGCCTTCTAGGCATGAGATTCTTAAGACCTTTCAGTCAAAATATCCCTATTTCTAGGGTTCCCAGGCTCAACACGTTTGCCCAGAGGGCGTGCTGATATCTCCTTGCAGTGTTTTAGGCGTCTACTTTCCCGCAGTCCACGGGTAGGTTTTATTTAAATGTCTTGTACTGACATCATTAAATTATATATCATGGCAGCTTAAAAGCTGCCAGCAGCTTTCATCCCCTTGCCTAAAGTACGGATGTGTCTGACTGAGTCAGACACATCCTCAAGGGTTTTCAGCTAGCTATCCTTATAAATCAAATCGGATTGCTATCAATACCGTTCTGTTAAGGTAATTCGTGAAAAATCCATGCGTGTAGAGACGTTGCAATGCAACGTCTCTACATGGCTTGTAAATGAGGAAATCATCTTATCAGAACCGTATTGGGATTGCTATAGGAGTCCTAGACTTATTTTCTCTTCTCACAAAGAAATCTTTTAAACAAGTTTTTCTACAAAACTACTTACTTCTTATTAGAATAATAAGATATGTATTTTAGGATATTTATGTATTTTATGCTAACTTTGTTAATTTGAACGATACATAAATTTTTGAAACTAATTCATTATTTAAATCACAGATCTAGAATATTAAATCTTTTTTTTTAGTGATCTCAGTACATTTACGCTAACTAATTCTTGAATTCCTTACAATAACTTTGTATTAATTTTCTTCTTCTTTATAAAAACTTTAAATAAATGATTGGGTATTTTGAAGACAAATCGAATTAAATCTCATAGAATATGATTACTTAATTACTGAGCAATGCCTATTTATTTTTATCTTAACTTGAGTAGAGCAAGGAAATCTTGACTTTATAATGCAGAAAAAATCAAAAATTTGAGTTAACAGCAAGTCATCTATTGCAGTGCAGACAAGTACCAAATTCATCCAGAGTTTCAGAAAACATGGATAGCGAAAAGATCCGACGCTATCAAACTGCTATGGTATCAACTTATTACCCTGACACCAGTTTCCTTGACTATTTTGTCATGCCAGATGTAACTGAGCGATTCTATGGCTCGGATCTCTTGACAACCCTGCTCAGTGGAAAGGTTTTCATAGTCAACAGTCGTAGGCGAAATGGATTAATATTGTTTAAACGCTATCATGCAGAGTTTGCTGGACCAGGGGCAGCAGTGGGTGGTGATTACGATCACAATTGCCAAGGAGTGCTGCCTATTGGAAATCTGTCTTTATTGACTCCCGAATCTCATGAGGAGCTTCAGAAGGCTTATTTAATCAGACGACAGTGGATTAGGTTGATCAAACAAATTACAGAAAATCCAGCACCGGGGCAGCGAGTCCAGAAGATTCTCGATCAATTTGAGCAGTACTTTCCACCAGAAATAGTAGCTCAGCTACCGGATATTGCCTTTGCTCTTCTGGTGGGTGTGCTGCCACAAACAGTTGGGATAGTACGTCGTTTAGGCAGCGACGTGAACGGCAGGTTTGATTACTAAGTTATAAGAGTAGCGTGTATTTGTTGAGGCTGCTTATAGTTCATAGCTAATAGCAAAGAGTACAATTAGCCCTGACGCTCGTTCCACGCTAACGCATCGAAGATCGCCAGTTCCTAGGGCGCGGGAAACAAGCTGCAAGGACTGGACTCACAATTAGCGATCTTCGTGATTCTGTATTAATCCCTATCAGGGATTGAAATGAAACTGAACTAAACGGTTCAGTGTACGGACGTTTTCCTCGGTCGTCCCGACAGTAATTCGTAATCCTCCGCTTATTTCCCGCACAAGAGTGCCAGAAGCTTTGAGATAAGAGTGAAGATTTTTTAAAGCAGCGTCTTGTGAGTGATGAAGATTTGGTTTGAGACGCAGGAAAATAAAGTTAGCAGCGCTTTGGGTGACTTGGAATGCTGGGTTTTGGGATAAAGCGTGGATGAGTTTGGCTCGTTCAGTGAGTGTTTGGGGAATTGACTCTAGTAAGAGTTGGCGGTTTTGCAGAGCAATTAATGCTGCAGCAATTGAGAAGCTAGGGAGATTGTAGGGTAAGCGAACTTTTTCTAAGATGGTAATTAACTCAGGATGAGCGACGCAGTAGCCAACCCGCAATGCAGCCAACCGGAAAGCTTTAGAAAATGTGCGTAGCACCACCCAGTTTGGGCGCTGTAGTAATTCACCAACTAGGGTATTTTGGCTAAATTCAAAGTAAGCTTCATCAATCACTACTAAAATCTGTTCACTTAGACTTCTTAACCATGCTAACTCTGCTACAGTCAAAGGATTGGCAGTGGGGGAATTGGGGTGAACTACAAAAACAGCTTTAATAGGAGGATTTTGAGTTTTTTCTATAGCTAATTGAGCGCGATTTAAGTCAATTTCAAAATGAGTTTCATTTCTACCTACCGCCACCACTGGGATACCGAGAGTTTGGGCTAAAATGGCGTACATAGAGAAAGTGGGTTGAGCTATTATAATAGAGCCGACTCCCAAACAGCTAGCAATTAATAACGAGCGGATGATCTCATCGGAACCGTTACCCAAGGAAATATTGGCAGCAGTGAGGGGCGATCGCGACTCAAAAGCTGACTCATTGACGTACTGGGCGATCGCATCCTTAAGTGTCTCATGTCCACCATCAGGATAACGATTCGTCTCAATCATTTGCTGATAAGTCCAAGCCAGCTTTTGTTTTAACTCAGGCGGTAAATCTAATGGGCTTTCATTCGTATCTAGGCGATCTAGCTGGTTTGACGCGCCATCGTTTGTATCACTACTAGGGTGGGGTTTGTAAGCCGTAAACTGGGCTAAATCTGAGCGGATAAATGGTAACATAATTTGTTATTAGTTAGTTGTTAGTTGTT
>CAZZYE010001071.1:0-3046 GCA_964658145.1 uncultured Stigonema sp. | reverse complement strand
AGCACGCCGGAGCAGAGCCTGAGCAGAGCCTAAGGATATCAACAAAAGTACCGTATATGCCTTTTCTAATCTCTATTTACCTTCAGCTCAAGTCACTTGAAGAATTTCGCTCGATGTTATAATAACTCTAATCGTTAACGATTATTTAAAACACCGACATGGATCCCATGCAGCCCTGCGATGCAGTCAGATGCCGGGGTGACGAATACGGAAGGACGCTCTCTCGCAAATTGCGGTTACACGCACCTACAACTATTCTAAAGTAATGCACTTGGTAAAACTAGAACCAAAACATTTTGTTGAATTCTTGATAAAGCTCACTGCTTGTTCCCTTGCAAATTTTCCTTGTCAGTTATTACCTACTCGGTAAAAACAGAATCACGGTGCCCAACGATTCTGCCATAGGGTTTTCGTAACATTATTAGATGTCCCTTGTTCGTCAATCAGTAATGGATGATCAATCAATTTCTCCACTTCCTAAGAACCGCCAAAATACCTTTTTAGACTACTTGCTAGATGTTTTTCTTAAGATTAAAACTATAGCGTCCTATTATAAGCTAGATTATAGAACATAAGGTTAATATGTTATTAAAAGCTATATATTCACATCTAATTTATAACAAATAATTTATCAGTAAGAACATTAAGTTATAGTCTGTCTAGGTATAGATGGGAAGCATATACAAGTTGCTAGCGGTATAGGTAAAACACGTTATAGAAAATATTCATACATGTGGTTAAATATGGATTTTGGATGAAGCCAGAGAAATGGGGATAATTAGGAATGACTTCTGGTTAGAAGGCAGGATTCTGACCCCTGGCTTGGTGAAGACGATTCTGCAAGCCTATCGTTGGCAGTTAATGGCTCCTGAACAATGTGTCAACAAAGGAACGGAACCTGCGCTGTACCTGTGTCGCACCTTTAAAAAGCGGTGCTGCTCATATTGAGCTCAAAGTTGTCGCTCTAGTTATGTTGCAAGACACATGGACCATCTCTTTCACAAACGTATGCATCATGTAAGGAGTTAATTTGTTCCTTTGTAATTGACTTTTGCGCGGTCCATAGTTATTTAGCTTGTACAAATGCCGTTTGATACACAATCTCTGTGCGCGGCATACAACATCACCGCGAATGCCTGTCCCTCGGGGCTGCCGGTCGTGTACGCGGTTGTGCTCTCGGGACTATAAGGATTAACTGCTGGTGAAACGATTCCAGTTGACCCAACGTGCGTGGCGATGGCATCAAGGCTTGTTTTTGCCCAGGCAATGTAGGATGAACCGAAAGTTGATGGTGCAAGGACTGCCATTCGATATACAACGGCGGCAAGCAAAGATGTCCCAGAGGTTTCAGCAAGGGAGGTGGTGACCCCTAGGTCGTTGTATAGAAGTCCACCCGAGCGCTGTGAAGTATTAGTGAAGATACATATCGCTGAGTAAATGTCTTACAGAAGTTGCCTTTGCGCCATCAATGATCTCTTTAATCCAAGCGATCAGGTTTGCGGAATTAGTCTGCTGGATGCTTGAGGAGAAGGATGACTTGAGGAGTGTAGCGAGGACTCTTGTCATCCCCATGGCCGCCCAACCATTCCCAGTACTCCATAGGGCGGTATCTGCGCCACTAGAGGCAGAAATGTGCATCCATGCTCCACTACTGGATTTTAACAAGGCTCTGTACTCCTCGCATTGCTTCATAGTTAAATCAAACAAAGTCTGATTGTTGCTTGAGGCAGCATAATAAGCCATGAAAGGAGGCACCATGTACACAAAATCGGACCTGTAGCAAATATCAACCATTCATTCTTCTGTATCTTAAGACATCTAGCGCTCACCATACTGTAACAGAAGTCGAGCGATGACTTATGGCTCCATTTGATGCTCTGGGCGTGTTATACAGTAATGTATTAAGCTGTGTCTCAGCGGCTGTAGCATATGACGAGTCTGACTTTCCAATCATGATAGCAGAAACACCAAGAGATGCAGGATCACTATTGGTGTTGCTGCTGGGAATCAGGTTTTTATTCCCCAGGGTGATGTGCGATTTTGCGTATGCTAGTCCTTCTATACTACTTGATACCGTAGCGAAGGGGCTCGCGCCGAAAACACTTGCAGCGACATTATCCAGCTCTAGGAGCGCCTCTGCAGCGGTTCCGAATTCCCAGGAATCTTTGGCATTCTTTGTCATGATATTCTTCACAAGAGATACATTGAAGGGGTCGGTGGCGCTCAAGACACCGGCGAAGAAAATCTGGAAAGCAACGAGGTGTTTGGTCCACATCTTGAAATCTTGATACTAGGTCACTCGTGGCTGTAGATGAAATTTTGTGGAATTGTTAGATGGATGACAAGATCCGCGCATATCGATGTGGAGAAGGGAGCCCTATTTGATATGCGTTCATCGCGACAAGATGAGCCGAAGGAGACCCCTCTTTCAGAACAGGCCCACTCTCGCGATTGGCATCTAATCTGGCTGAATTGATATGAAACCGTTTGATCAAAATGTTTGAATCTATTAACATGTTCCCGATTTGCCGAACCAGAAATACCACCAATCACAGGGAGCGGAGGTGAAGTGTGAATTACGTCGTCGCAACATGGAACTCATTCAAAGCAACTACGACATTGGACAACTAGCCCACGGGTGAGTTGCTCAGGTTGCTCATGCAGCTCAGGTGAGTTGACTGAGCCGAGGGTGATTAGCGCCTGAGCAAGAGCGGCAAGCTTTCTAACTGCGTGGGAAGCAGAAAAAAGGGAAAATTAATCGACAATACCCCGGAATTAAAGCAAATAATCATTAACTAAAGGCTTCGGCTGCAAGACGCAGGCAGAAGTGGAAAAGAATCACCAAAAAACAACAACATTCCCCAGCTCAAACCCGACGACGCGTCGAGCGCTCTCTAAGAATTCCACATCACTCATAGCGCGGCTAAATGCTTTTTTCACCAACTTTTCTATAGGGGGCTTGCTATTGGTAACTGATCTGTCCCCGGGAGGTCCCTTTGCTTAGGGCTACCCCTATCTGCTCTTCTGGACTAAGTCCTTTCATGTT
>CAZZYE010001070.1:0-3056 GCA_964658145.1 uncultured Stigonema sp. | reverse complement strand
ATTTCTCCCATATCGACTCGAATGTCTCTAAGTTCAGTCGCAATGTCAATAAATCTGTGATTCATCGTTTCAAAATTGCGCTGATGTTGGGTGACAGTCTCTAGAAGAGCACTAACTGCTAAACGCATATCAATCGGCTAATCTTCCATTCTGTTGATGCGATCGCCTTCAGTCATTGATTTAACTTAAAAATGAGTATTCTTCCATTTTAGGGTTGACAATTAACAAGTTGACAAGGTATTATATAGATGATGGAAAAGTTGTGCGCAGGAAAAGTCCTTTTTTCAAGAATTGCATCAATCCCTATGCCTCTCCGTTAGCGAAGAGGGGATTGGAGTTAATTTCGCTTATTTTAGATTGGGCGTATTCTTGAAAGGATACAAAGTTAATGGCACTGGCGAGTTCAGCAGATTGTTTAAAGGCATCAATAGCAGCTTCTGGCTGTTCCATTATTAAGTGGAGTTCGGCAATAAAACGCAGGTTGCGACTCTGGCTGTAGATATCACCAATTTGAGTGTAGAGATTTTGTGCTTGTTGGAGATATTCCAGTGCTGATGTATGGTTTTGTTGTAATTTACTAAGTTCTTGTAGGACGTTAGCTTCACCTAAGCGTGCGCCTACTTCCCGGTAGAATTCCAATGCTTGCGAGTAGTGGTTTAATGCTTCGCTACTACGTTTGAGGAACTGCAACACATCGCCGATCGCTATTAAGGTGTTTGCTTCACCTAAGCGTGCGCCTACTTCCCGGTAGAATTCTAGTGCCTGTTGATAACAATCATCAGCTCGTTTGACCTCATCTTTAAGTTCAAAATAGAGATCCCCCAAATTCTTTAAGCTACTAGCTAAATCAGCCTGTAGCCCCAACTTCCTTTGCAGGGTAATTGCCTTTTCATATGCCTTAATTGCCAATTGGCGTTCTTGGTAACTGTCATAGCGTTGTTGATACGCTCGTGCTAAACTGTCGTACAGCGTCGCCAGTAAAGGTGCTTCCTTTTCTTCTGCCTCAATTTGCTCAATGAGTCGTAATATTTCTTCCAGTGGTAAACCACCAATTTCCTTTGGTGCAGTCCTCGATATAGGGTTTGATACGGAGATATTCGCTATTTCTACTGGAGTAGACTCGCGCGTAAACCAAAACACCCCACCTCGCCAGCTCCAAAAATCTGGTGCTTTTTCTGCCAAGCGAACCAACACTGGCTCAGTTAACCATAGCACAATTGGAAAGCGAAACTGCCGCAGTGCTTCCCTTGTCCACTGTAAGTAGCCAAAAAACCTGTCTTGCTCTGATTTGGGGGCGTCTAGCTTCACCGACAGTAGATCGTCCACTCCCAACACTGTAATCACAGCGGACTTACCCTGCTGCAAATCAGGCTCTGCTTCTACCAACTGCGCCAGTGCATAGCGTAAGCTGGGGTCTTGATTGCGTACCCGCACCCGATAGGTAAGAAAGTCCTGCTGTCTGAGTTCAGTTTCGTATTGCCGAATAAACATTTCGCGCAAATTGCGGTCATCGGAAACCGCAATCAGCAAGTTTAGAATACCTTGGCTAGCTTCCAAGACTACAATTAATTTCCGATAATTCCGTTGATTTTCTGCTTTTACATCAATTGTTGACATTATGTAATAAACTGTTTGCGCTTAAGTAGATCCACCACAATTGGATGCACGTCATACCACAAATCATCGTTCTCATACTCCAGCACGTACAGTCCGTGCAGCAGCGAGAGAAACTCCTCACTTTTGGCGTCTTTGGGTGTGCTGTTTTCGTAGGTTGTTACTAATATGTTATACAAATTTTCACCCAGAGGACGAGCAAACTCATTCCGCAAATCCTTAACTGCTAATTGGAGAATCTCCTCATTAATTTTGATACCAGTACGTTCTGGTTCAGAGCGAATTAGCAGCAAACATTGAGAGCAACATTCCCTGGCTATTCGCACCAACTCCCGCACAACACCGCCACTTTTGAGGACAATTTGCTTTGCGGTTTCCGGTTCAATTAATTCTTCGGGAATGCGCTTTTTAAGAATTTGGAGAAACAAGTTTATCAGCTGCTCTTTAGGTACTGCGTCGGGGTTGTGCCTTTCTTGTTGCGGGGAGAGGTGTTCACGAATCATTTAGGATTGCTATATTTGAACAAACAACAAGCCAAAAATGCCAGAATTGGAGAAAGTAAGACAGAGGTTTGTCTAATGACATCCACCACTGCCCAACAGTTGCTTACCTTTGAGGAATATCTCGCCTATGACGATGACACTGATAACCGCTATGAACTAGTGGATGGTAGGTTAGAACTGATGAATCCACCAACGTTCAGGCATATCTTAATTGCTAAGTTTATTGAAGGACAGTTAGATGGAGAAATTCTTCGTCTGGGATTGCCTTGGCTGTGCTTTCGGGAGGCGGGTATTAGAACAGGATGGCGCAAGTCAAGACTAGCAGACGTTTATGTGGTAACAATGGATCAAGTGACAGATATGCTTGATGAGTCTGCTGTTTGTCAAACGCCACCATTGCTGACTGTAGAGGTCATCAGCCCAGAGTCCATCAAACGGGACTATCGTTATAAGCGTTCTGAATATGCTGCGTTAGAAATTCCAGAGTACTGGATTATAGATCCCGACGAAGCAAAGGTGACAGTCCTGTTGTGGGAAGAAGGACTTTATGAAGAATCCGTTTTTACAGGTAAGCAACGGATTGTTTCTCGTACCTTCCCGGAGTTGGCTATTTCTGTGGAGCAAGTTTTAGCAGTAGGTGGGGTTAGTTAACTGGAGGTGCGATCGCTTTTGCTGGTCAGTAGGGTGCGTTAACGTAGTGTAACGCACCGCAATACTACTTAGTTAAGGATTTGTGGTGGGAATTTAATCGGTGTAGAGACGCGAAATTTCGCGTCTCTACATAGGTTGACGGTTGATAATTTATCTTAACCGAGCAGTATTGTAATATCATGTTCGCCTGAATACTTATAATAAGCGACCTCTCCCCCAACCCCTCCCCTAATAGGCTATCCATTACCCGGATCTTTCTCAACAATTGCAAAAACCACTGTTGGCAGG
>CAZZYE010001069.1:0-3060 GCA_964658145.1 uncultured Stigonema sp. | reverse complement strand
GGGCCGAGGGGGGCATGTTCGCTTCGTTCTCCGAATCGGGCTTCTTCCCTTTGTTTCGAGTAGATGACGCAGCAGTCGATCCATTGTTCAAGTTTTCAGAATCAGTAGCTCTTTCCTGCTCTACCTCCAGCCAAGGAGTATGAAAACCAGAGGCTCTGCTCGTCGATTTCGGACCTCCATCTTTATAAATGTATACGAAAACTTCCTGACTGTTGTGAAGTGTTGTGAAGTGGCCGGGATGTGACGCAAACTAAAGATCCAGTTCAGATAATAGGCATAAAACAGTCAAATGGAGAGGACAGACCTCGCGAAAAGCTTTCTTGTGAAGGTGTCTCGAACACGGAATTTAGAACCAGACAACGCAAGAGTACAAGACAGAGTGGGAAACCGCCATTGTCCAGAGTCTTTTCTTTGTCTTCCTGGTTCGCAATTACTGAAAGCTTATGATTGACGCCCCAGCTAATCACTGGATTTCTGACCACAATCACACAGCTTCTTAAGCGCCGGGTTACTGATTTTGGTCACCGAGTAGACTTCTGGTGTGATGAGAAATACCGTTTCGTACTTTCGTACAGTATATGTAATCATCAAAAGCACGAGATGAACCAATTGCCGTAGAATATAGTCTAACAAACCGCTCTCCTCATTCCCCCAGGTTCAAGATCGGTCAGTGGGCACTCGCTTAGGCTCTTTCTAGGCTGGGTGCCCAGCGCTAAATTTTAGCCGTAGTAACCACGAAATTTTATGAAGGGGAAATGGGGGTAACAACTGAGGCAAACACCCACTGGACCTACAACCCCAGGCTCGAATTGGTCCGGGGGCAAATGAAACACGAGCAACCCGCGAGATTGTAGACCAGATTTTACGGTACTGCAAGCCACGAATATGAAGTACCGTACGGAGGACGCGGTCAATAGTAACGGAATTATAGGCTTCTAGAGCCCTGTAAGTTTACTTGAGACCCCTATAAGTGCCCTGTAAATTCTACAAGGGCCCTTGTAAGCCTATGCAGGCCCCCGTACTAGAGGCCCAAATCCACTTAGCAGCCTTATATTTTAGGCGTCGAGACCCTTGTTGTCATAGAAATACCCGCTTTTTACGCACGCTCCCTATGGCTTTAGGCCATTGACCACTAAGTTATAAGGACCAATCACTAAATTTATAGTGGAGTTTAGGGTGCACGTGCGTTTTAGGGAGCTTATAGGGCTCTAAGGTAAAATTACAGGGCTCTGAAGCCTGTAATCCCGTTACTATTGACCGCGTCCTCCGTATCCATAGCAGCAACGTGGCAGCGTTTCAAGTATCGTTGGGTCGGTCTTTGTTTCAGCTGCGTGAGCAAAGCTTGTCTCTCTTTAACTTGCCTCTCGACGCCGATGATCTTTGGAACAAAAAGCCATGGAAAGCATGCCGGGCAACAAAGGTACGATACTGCCTAACCCTGTTCTCTTTATTTGCTAATGACCTAGGCCAAATCCGCCTTGAAAGCTCAGCTCCGTATCATTATGAAGCCTTCAACGACAAAGAGTCTATTCGAGTACTCACACTGTTGCCGCCAAAGGAGCTCGTAGCTCAGTACTTGTAGAAAAATGTTCGGCATGTTGACTAATTTCTACAAGTGCTCAACATTAAGCGAGGTGCATATGCCTACAAGTGCCGAACATTTTTCTACAAGTACTGAGCTAATACGCGAAGAGGCCATACGCACAACAGAACTCAGCATCATTGAGTATGACTTTATCAGCCTGTCATAGATTACACCACAGCACACCGCAGTATACTATTCCGAACACTCAATAGCCTCGTCATCACGGGGGACAAAGACTCAACACCTGTACGCCAAGTGTCCCCTACGAGCCTCCAGCTGTCTTTGAGAGTCTACAGAGCCACGATTGAGTCACTTTTATCAGTAAGGTATCTGAGCGCTGCCCTCGTACTAGCCCACTGCCATAAGCCGTCGCTGCCTCTTTCAGCTCAACTTCTTCTCCGGAGATAGGAGGAAGTTGCAGATCTTTGCTGGCTCCTGGGACCTAGGCTGTCTTAGATCGAGATTCTTACACCCAGATTCTCTCGGACTTAACTCGAGCGGATGATTCTTTACAGAGGCAACTTGAGGATGCCTTTTTGACTACTAGGGGATCAGCTTCGTCATCCTCATAACTCAATCTCCCACAACCCGCAAACCACAACCCTCAACCTCGCTATCACCCACAGTACTTTCTCTTCCGCAACGCACCCACAACCCTCAACCTCGCTACCACCCGCAACACTTTCTCTTCCATAACCCACCCACAACCCTGACCACAGCGAGGTCAAGAAGAGCCAGGAAATGTCTCCCTATCAAGATCTGATTACCAAAGCGCTCCTTGACACCATTGGAGAGGAGCAAATTAGTATCTGGTCTGCCTTCGCTGCTCAAACAATTCTTGATATCAATTCAACTCTCGGAGCCCGGACTTCTGAAGCATATCGAGAGCTGCTGAGTCGAGCCGCTGTTGCTGGGAAATCTTTGTGCATAAACCTTCACGACATAGGAAAGTTGTCAAAAGAGCACATGGAAGCTGTGAAGATCACATTGGTCAGGAAGTGGGGCTCCGAGAAGGATGCTATACGCACCCAGACAATCTCTCAAGGCATTAACCAAGCGATCAGAAACAATCCCATCATAACTTCTAAGTTAATGACTCTAGTAGAAGCTTTGGAAGCATCGCAAACTAGCGATCAAAGCCGTATACTGCCCTCACCTGAGGTGGACTTCTTCTTTGCTCATAATCCCGTACACGGAGGCATGGGGTCACTCAAACTTGCGCTTTCGATGGAGGGGCCGGGAGTTGACCTTGCAAACTCCTTCGCTTTCGTTACAGCTGCCGCGCATCTGTACAATGCTGCGGACAAAATAGAGCTACTTCGAGATCGATTGGGGGTTCTTGACAAAGTCATTGATGACCATGTGGACCAAATATTTGGAGGGAAAAGACCAGGCTTGGAGCTGGGAGGGTGGTAGCAAGATGGCGACTTATATCGTACCACCCTCCAAGCTCCCTCACACTCTCTACATGCGCG
>CAZZYE010001068.1:0-3062 GCA_964658145.1 uncultured Stigonema sp. | reverse complement strand
CCACTTCAACTCGCGAACTATTTCCCCCTTTCCACATCCCGTGAAAAGTCAGATTCATACCAGGCTTTTTCAAAAATTACTTGTCTTTTAGGATACATTCATGCAATGTTTACACAACTATAAGTATCTATTTGGAAAATTTACAAAGTTTTTGCCTTTTTAATGAGTCAGTTTATCTGTACAGCGTGAGTATCTGACTTAAAAAATTATTGAAGAGCGATGTCTCTTGACTCGCCAATTCCAAAGTCTACGCACTCCCCCCAACCATGACTTCAACTTGAACACGCCTAAATTATCTTGGCACATAAGTCAAAGGTTTATGTACACCCAACTTTCATTGTGGTCAGAATCAAAAGAACCTCGCCCCAAGCGTACTTGCTTGCAACTACCTATGCGTGATGCATTCGTCATCATGTACTACAACTTATTCGCTCAAAACGAAAGTGACGATTTGTTTTCTGAGTTATGTAGCACTATTGATTGGCGTCAAGACTCAACAGTACTCTTCGGTAAATATATTACTTTACCACGACTTACTGCTTGGTATGGAGATGAAGGTAAGTCATACACCTACTCAAAAATCAAGATGGAACCTCAGAGATGGACGACTACGTTAATAAAAATCAAATCTCAAATTGAAGACGTAGCTAATACAAAATTTAACAGTGTGCTACTTAATCTATACCGTGATGGTAAAGATAGTGTAGCTTGGCATAGTGATGATGAGCCGGAGTTAGGTAAAA
Organism: uncultured Stigonema sp.; assembly: GCA_964658145.1. Taxonomy (GTDB): domain Bacteria; phylum Cyanobacteriota; class Cyanobacteriia; order Cyanobacteriales; family Nostocaceae; genus Stigonema. The sequence continues at coordinate 2,319 of CAZZYE010001068.1, read as the reverse complement.
ACCCAGAAATTGGCTCTGTAAGCTTTGGTGCTACTCGTCGTTTTATGTTTAGGCATAAATATCAAAAAGAATTAAAGTTTGAAATTGAACTAACTCACGGGAGTTTTCTTTTGATGAAAGGAGTAACTCAACATTTTTGGCAACATCAGATCCCAAAAACTAGTAAACTTATTCAGCCGAGGATAAATCTTACTTTTAGGACAATAGTCTAAATATACGCATTTTAATGGTTACCCACACCTACTTTATGGATCGCACGCGATACGCACCTTTTGACATTGGCGCTTTGCGCTCCTCGCACCCTCTAGCTCCGACAGTTACTTGTGTGCTGAAGCGATCGCACTCTGTAAAGATACTCGCCCAACTTTCGCGCTCAATGTTATCTGCTACATGCAGTGTGTAATTGTTAAATTGTCACGGGCGATCACACCCCTCATTAAGCATGCTTATGCCATTGATTCATCTGGTCGCTCTAAACTCATTGCAGATTTTAGATGTTTTTGAGCTTTTTGATCTCTCTGTTCTCTATAGTACTGGATAGTTTTACTCAGCCGACTTTCAATTTCGTCCGAGCAAACCTGGCTACTCAGACCGCCGTGTGATAGCATTCGATAAACTAAACCGTCAAGAAACTCTTGTAATGCTGTACATTGCTTTCTTATCTGGGAAATATCGGTTTGAATTGACTCAATGTTAAGAGCTTCATAGGGGGATAAGTGGTTTTCAGTTTTTGTCCTCTCTACTGCAATTTCAGCTATACACTGAAAGACTGCACTTTGTAGAGCATCTACCTTTTCAGACAGGGACAAAGAATCCAACTGCTGTCTTACATCGTTGAGAGATTCCGATAAGCTTGTATACTGGTTGGTCAGTCGGGATATTGCTTCATTGACTTGCTTAGGATCAAGTGCTAACAGTGAAGCGAGACGACTTTCAAGCTTTGTTTGTGCTGCGGCGATTTCTTCTGTAAGTTTTAAGAGCGCTTGTTGTACATCACCAAGGTTAACTTGAGCAGGCTGGTTTAAAACTGAGGAGCGTAACGATTGAATATCTGCTGAAAGTTGCTGATGTGTTTTAGTAATGACAGCATTGGTACTTTCCTGAGTTTGCTGCTCAAATCGGTAACGGCTAACCAAAGAAAGCAAAATTGACAGAGACAGCAGTGTAGTAGCATAGGCGACCTGCCCGAAAGCCATAGCAGCAAATGACCCAGCTACTGAGCTAATTAGTGATATGTACTCTGCAATCTCAAGCAAACGACGGTTATTCACAATCTCTAACGAGTATAAATTTCCTCTAGTTTAGTTCCTACTGAAGTTTAGACTAGCCGTGTCCAAAGCGCAGCTAGTCTAAACTTCATGTGAGTGTCTGACTTCTGACTCAAAAAATCGCTGTAAGAACGATCGCACTCCCTTTTACTGATGTCTTGCACTCCTCGATTGACCATCCCAACTGTTCCCACATAAAATTCACAAGAGCGCGAAGCACGGACACCGAGCAAACCATTACCCCAACATTATCAATACCGTTTATTTTGTCTGCAAGCATGTCATCGCACTCCCACTTTCATACGGTCACTGTCCAACGCGCGATCGGGGTGTAGTAAGAGCAAAAGCTACGGGGTCAAATGAGCAGTCATTCGGACGTTACGCGCTTGGCTGAAATCCTTGCCATATAAGCATTCTAAGCATCAATATTTCTCGCACTTAAAAACAATGACCAGTGCCACGCTCAAAGTACCAGTTAACCTATCTATTTCTGACCGATACAAAAAAGGGATCTTGCCCCTAAATTTATCATAAAACGCATCTAAATTCTGTAATTCATGCCCAGCAAGGGATTCAAATTTTAGTTACAAAACTAAATAATGGTTGAAACATGAAGCTTAGTAAGCATTATAAAAATAAGATGCGTTTGCCCGCTTTGTAACAACGGTTAGCGTACACCTGATCTCAGCCCCAGCTATACCCGTTTCTACGTCGTCGGATATAAGTTTGTTTAATTATGAGATATTAATGAGATATTAAATTGAAAAATTAATTCAGATAGAAACTTATGGCAACCGAGCTTGAACTTCAATCTCTTTTTAATACCTTAGATAGCGATCAAGACGGCAAAGTCTCCATTAATGAGCTTTTTTTCAGTCCTGGCTTAAGTGCAGTCATCTCATCAGAAACAAATACCAGTAGCCCCCAGGAGTTACTAGGACGGTATGATTCAGACGAAGACGGTAGTATTACCTTTGAAGAGTTAAAGAAAGCAGTTGAGGAAGCAAGTAATTTAACCTAGCAGTCAAAAAACCCAATACCAAATACCCAA
>CAZZYE010001067.1:0-3063 GCA_964658145.1 uncultured Stigonema sp. | reverse complement strand
ATTTATAATTCATAATTCATAATTCATGTTATGTCAACCGATTTATTATCTGCATCTCCCAATATCGGTATTGGTGGAGTAGTTCAAGAATACATCTGGTCCAGTGAGAACCAGCAAATTCGTGTTGTTTATGAAACTCTGGGGAAAGGTTCACCGCTGTTGCTACTCCCAGCTTTCAGTACCGTTTCTATGCGCTCAGAAATGGGGGAGATCGGTAAGCTGCTGTCTCCCTACTTTCAAGTTGTCGCAGTGGATTGGCCTGGATTTGGACAATCTTCCCGTCCGGCAGTAAAATACAGACCAGCAATATATCACCAATTTCTAGAAAATTTCGTCACATCTGTATTTAATACTCCTGTAGCAGTCGTTGCTGCAGGTCATAGTGGGGCTTATGTTCTGCAACTAGCAAAAGAAAATCCCACCGTATTTTCTCGGATTGTGTTAGTAGCTCCAACTTGGCGCGGTCCTCTACCCACAATGGGGGCAAATCAACAGATAGCTGGGATAGTCAGAGAGTTAGTGCGATCGCCTATTCTGGGTCAAGTTCTCTATAAGCTTAACACCACACCATCTTTTCTCAGTCTCATGTACCGTCGTCACGTCTACGTTGATGCGGCTAAACTCACATCTAGCTTCATCCAACACAAGTGGCGGAACACTCAACAGCCAGGTGCAAGATTCGCTCCCGCTGCTTTTGTTACTGGTAATTTAGACGCTATAAACAACCAAGCTGATTTTCTGGCGCTTGCTGAGAATTTGTCTATACAGCTGATGGTAATCATTGGAGAATCCTCACCACCTAAATCCCGCGCCGAAATGGATGCTTTAGCGGCGTTACCAGGAGTGCAAACAGTCATTCTCCCCGGTTCGCTGGGAATGCATGAGGAGTATCCTGCTGCTGTGGTCGAAGTTGTTCGGGATTTTTTATTAGACACAAAATAAGATTCTCTGTGGCTTTACTGTCCAATGGCTCAGAAAAAAAGTATCCTTGTCCATATTCACAGTTCAACTCTCTAAGTTGTGCCAGTTGTTCAGATGTTTCCACGCCTTCTGCGATCGCATCCATGTCTAGACTATCTGCCAGCATGATGATTGCCCTAAGAATATCTACGTTTTCGACATTAGTACCTGTCTGAGAAATGAAGGTGCGATCAATCTTTAAAAGATTAATCGGAAAGCTACGCAGCCGACTTAAAGATGAATAGCCAGTCCCAAAGTCATCAATGAGTAATTTAATCCCCAAAGTTTGGAGTTGCCAAAGTAAATTTGTGACAAATTCTCCATTTTCTACGAATGTATCTTCGGTAATCTCTATATTTAGACTTTGAGCAGGTAAATGGGTTTCTTGCAAGACTTGGGAGATTTGTGCAAATGTATGAGGCTGGACAAAATGTTGACTGGAAAAATTGACCGCGATCGTCAAAGATGGATGATCCGGTTTTGCCAGTTGCCATTGACGCATTTGATCGCATGCTTGGCGAAGCACCCACAGATCAAGGGCTATAATCAGCCCCATTTCTGCCGCTACTGCCAAAAATTTCGATGGTTCTAGCAATCCCCGGTGTGGATGTTGCCAGCGTAATAGAGCCTCGAAACCAGTAATGCTCAGGCTTTTGAGTGCTACTATTGGTTGATAGTAAAGTTCAAACTCTTGACGTTCAAGGGCTAGGTGTAAATCATTCTCTAACTGCAAGCGTTCTACTGCTTGAATATGCATCTGAGTATCAAAAATCTCGTAGCGTGTGCCAAGACTTTTGGCGCGATACATGGCAATGTCAGCATCACGCAAGAGATTTTCTGCTTGGCAATTGTCATTCAGATTCAAGGCTATGCCAATACTTGCTGTGATGAATATTTGTTGGTTACCTATAAATATCGGCAATCTCACTTGTGCTTGCAGGGACTCAGCAACCTCTATGGCGTTGCCGATCCCGTTAATTCCTTCTAGCAGAATGGTGAACTCGTCTCCTCCTAACCGTGCAGCTGTATCAGTAGGGCGTAGGCAAGTCACTAGTCTGTGAGCAATTATCATCAACAACTGGTCTCCAAACGCATGCCCCAGGCTGTCATTGACCATTTTGAAGCGGTCTAAATCTAGATAAAGTACAGCCAACAGATGATCATTTTGTCTGGTGACTTTCTTCATGGCTTGTTGCAAGCGATCCATAAATAAAGTGCGATTGGGTAAACCCGTCAGTGGATCGTAAAATGCTTGTGCCTGTAGTTTTGCTTCTGCCTGCTTTTTTAAGGTGACATTGCGGACACATATACGCAAGGCAATAGGTTTATTGTTGCTGTTACGGATGGTTAATGCTGTTATAGCCGCATCAAATACTACATTATGACGCGTTTGCCATTGCATTTCCCATTCCACAATCTGGTTAATTTGCTGCAACTGTTCCAGGTATTGATAAAAAACAAGATGATCTAATTGAGTAACGAAAATAATCAGCGGTTTGCCAATCAAAAACTTGTGTGATATGTTGAGCAACGTAGCGGCGGCACGGTTAGCTTCCTGAATTACCCCATTCGGATCAGTCAGTAAATACGCCTCTGGTGCAAACTCAAACAAATCTTGGTAGCGCTGGCGTTCGGCTGTTAATAATACTAACGTATTTTCCAATTCTTCTTTTTGCTGGTATACTTCCTCCTCTGCTATCTTCAGTTCTTCCAAAGCGTTTTGCAGTTCTGCTAAAACGGCTGATATCATATCTGGCTGTATAGTTGGTAACAAGGAGGCGTTTTGTAGCAGTGTGATAACTCGTAAATTTAAGGCTTTTACGTACTGGGAAAACTCATCTATGTTCATTTGAAAAAATTTTCCTCGCCTGTTGCTGCAACAGCCCTTTTCTTTTTCTGTAAGTTGTATATAGGTTCTTTGCCGACCAATCATATGTTGAAAGGTTGAGAAAAGTTCCTGTTACACAGCCTACCGTCAAAAGTTTGACTCTGTCAATTAGCGCTTGTACTTATGCAATTTTGTACTAAGTCAACACAAAAATATAAAAAGCTTTATCATAGTTGTTCAGAGGGAACAGGGAACTCTTAACAGGGAACAGGGAA
>CAZZYE010001066.1:0-3071 GCA_964658145.1 uncultured Stigonema sp. | reverse complement strand
GGGCTGGTCAAAAAGAAATGCCCACCACAGAACATGTTAGGCGTTTCCAACTAATCCGACTTAACGCAGTCGGCGCGAGTTACACCTACTATAAGCTCGATTTCAACAGAGCAATGTTTCCAACTAATCCGATTTATCCCAATTGGTAGGGCAGTCCACTTCAAGCATGTAAAACAGTTGCTCTACCACGCAGCTACGATAGACTTTTATTAATACTAGGTCGTCCTAGTTTATCCATCAACTTCTTAACTGTCATGTGTTTTGCAAATAGATCAGGCTCTCTTTCCTTATAAGAAGAGGCATAGCCTTTAGACTTCTTTTTTATTTTTATGAATGAAGGAATTTTATTTAATTTAGCTTGTCGCGTCAAAACAAAATGCATAGATTTTATTTCCCCTGTATCTTCCTTCTTTGTTGATAATATACCGCTCTCATACTGATGCAGATTAACACCTTTGTATCTTGCATATAATCGCTTTAAACAAACCTCACTCTCTCTCGAAGAAAATCCTATTATCGAATTTGAGTTGATAAGTTGGAACGAGTTTAAAATTTCAATATCACTGTTATTAGAGATGCAGGTTACTGAGTTTCGCTGTCCGTATTTATATACTTTTGGGTCATAGAGAGCAAGTGTTATTTTTGGTGATAAGGGGATAAAAAATTGTAACCCAATTGCAGTAAGGCTTGTGACTCCAGGATGTTGCAAGTTTCGGTAAAGCCAGTTGTATCTGAACACAGGATGATCTGATATATAGAATTCTAGTTCAGTTTCATTCTTAATAACGGAATGTCAGCGTTACTCATCTGGGTTAAAGCAGTCCGTCTAAAACTGTGAGTACTAACACCCTCAAAACCAATAGACTCACACGCAAATCGCAAAATCCTAGAGGCTGATTCTGAATTAATGTGACCCAAAGCGTGCCTACCGGGAAATAGAAAACCATCATGGCTATCAAGCTTGTACTTGACCAAAAGCCCCCGCTGTAACTAGTGTGTAACTGGTTAAGCATTCTCCTTGCAGGATGCTTGCTTAACAGAGCTTCTAGCTTACAGACTTATTCATCTGGTTACTTCAACTTGATAACTGGTGGCTCGTCATTCGAATGTTTTACTAACTAGTTGCAGCGAACAACTAGTTACAATAAGCCCTCGGCTCCCTACTCTCATCCCCAATTTCCTACCAACTCGTTATTTCTACCCTAACTGGTTGCCACTATGTAGTATTAGCGTGTGACTTGCGTATGACTTGACTGGCTCACATAAAGGTTCGCGACGGGCTAAGATCGTCCTTAAGCCACCACCCTAACGACGCTAACCCGTTACACCACGCCCTAACTGGTTGACAATTCTAACTGGTTAACCGCCAGCGTGATCGCCGCCAAGGCAGCGCTTCGCTATCGCCTACCCCCGGCAAACTGTAAACTTTCGGAAAAAGCGATCACCACAGTTAGCCTCATGTTACGGCAACTACAACCAGCTACAATCACCATTACCCCGACAAGACTCCTCTCACGATTGACAGCAAGCAGCAAGAAAGCGAAAGCTAAGGCAATCTATCATTTATGGATGGTCGCGGCTTGTGGGCGATTTTAAGGGATGTCGCCATGACGGCGTGGGCGATCGCAAGGGTTATGCCCTAAGGTATCTAAGGCATCCTCCTTCGAGAAGCCGATGTTATTGCCACCAGAATCCGATCCGACAACGAACATCGACTAGCGAGTGCGATCGCCGCCGCACAACGCACTATAGATATCCGGGTGGAACGAGATTCGGAACTTTTAGCACTTGAACTTGCTGCCAAGAAATTAAAAGCTTCTAAGGATTGGGTGAAGCGAACTGACCAAGTAATGCTAACTTTGCTGTGGCTTGGCAGGTGGGTTGGCTCTGGTTTCTCCAGGGTACTATTCTACTTGTTCTCCATTCTTGCTTTTGGAGTCTGGTTTTATGCTGCGGGCATTAACGGCATTGAGCCGAGATATATGTTTTTTCCGGCAAGATGGTCTGAAAACCCCTATCCTGTCTAGGTTGAAAAATTTGCTACATCAGAGTCAAAAAAGTCGTTATTTACAACGCAAAATCAAGCCTTTTGAGGTCATTTTGCAGGTTTTTACACGAATGCTGGCTCAATGCCGAACAGGCTAAAAAGACTATTCTAGAGCAACGTCCAGACGCAGACGACTTTTATCTAGACGATGCAGACTTTGAAGATGGCAACTGGATCATCATGATTGGCTACCTCCGTTACTGGGGCAGGGTAAGCGCATCTCAAATGCTATTGACAAGCGGATTCCGAGGTATCATTATATTGGGATAAACAAGCAGCAAGAATCGTCAGCATATAATTATTGTCCATAGCGGCTCGATTCGATTTTTGACGGTTACTACGCTTGAACGATTGCTCCAAATTTAATGCGTTAAGTGCAATCCGTCGCAGCAATGAAAGGTTTTGTGGCTGCTTTTCACCAATGGACTGTTGTCATCACGCGCTCGCTGCGGAGTGGTTCACTATGGAGGAGTACGAGGGAGACGATAATTCTACACCTATCTGTTAGCAACGTTCTAACAGATAGGTGCAAAGCTCTTAGTCAAACAATAGCCTAAAGAGCAAAACTCATGCTATACGAAACTTGATTGATGAACCAAGTTAAATGTATCCGAGTTATGGTCTGGAATAACAGAAATAGTGGTGGAAAAGGGGAATTGTATGCTTGCTGTCGGTGCCACATCTAGCTTGACAGACAACGGTACGCTATAGAAATAGAGGCAACTAAAAGACAATATAGTGGCAACGAGCATGGTGTAATTCAAGGAATTGGGCTAGTAAATTGTGTATATGTAAATCATGAAATCGGGAAATTTTGGGTAGTAGACTATCGGATTTTTTGATATAAAGCAATATGATGTTGAATTGGCTCTGCTCTAAAGTTATATTCCGAATTTGAGGAACTTGTGATTAAAAAAATCAAATTACTTCCAAAAGAAATATTTGAGTATAAATCCATAATTTTTTTAACTTTTTATACATAAATTTCAAAAATTATGGGCGTCACGCCCCTTCGGGGAAGTCA
>CAZZYE010001065.1:0-3072 GCA_964658145.1 uncultured Stigonema sp. | reverse complement strand
CTGGCGTGGTTAGATGTGTTGACATTGGCGTCAACGTGGACGATTTTACCATTGCCATCAATTACGTAGGTGACGCGTTTGGCATAGCCACCACCATCGACATCATAAGCTGCGATGAGGGTTTTGTTAGTGTCAGCTAACAGGGGAAAGTTTAGGTTATATTTTTGAGTGAATGCTTGATGAGAGGCTTCATCATCTGCGCTGACTCCCAACACCACAACATCCTTGTTTTGATATTCGTTACTAGCATCGCGAAAACTGCAGGCTTGTTTAGTGCAGCCTGGGGTGTCGTCTTTGGGGTAGAAATACAAAACTACTGTTTTACCTTTATAATCAGCTAACGAAACGGTGTTACCGTTTGTATCTTTGACAGTAAATGCGGGTGCATTAGTACCAACTGCTAAAGGCATATTTTTAGGTTCTCTCTAGTAAAAGGTTAGCTCTAGGGTAAGTTATAACAGTAACATATTTGCTTGTGGTCTACCCGATCATGGTGTTGTAAACTATCAATTGTGACGTCGGTCTTATACTGATAATTGCTGTAAATGTTTGTTAAATTAAGATCTCGTGCTAAGACATAATATAGCAGGAAATATTTTTAGTGAGAGAAATTTATCAAGCATAGCCAAAATGCCTATTGTTGATTCCCCTCGTGAGAAAACTTTTACCTATTCTCGTAGCACCCTAGAACGAGCTGAGCGATCGCTTGTCTGTTCTCCCTTCAATCTGTGTTTATTGTCAGCGATGCGCAAGAAGAGTGTAGCTTTAAGTGATATAGCTGGCAATTCTGGTGTCCAGTGTGGCTACACAAAACGTCCATTGTCGGAATTGGTAACAGACAATGCTTTGGTATGGTTAATCCAAGTGGGTGTACTGCGGCGAGAAGTCGATGGTCAGGGGATTACAGATAGTTTTCGCCTCACTCCTCTAGGTCGCCAGTTGGTGGAACAATTCCAGATCAAACCTTGGCGACCTCCCTCATGGCGCGATCGCGCCATAGATGCTGTAATTCGTTGGTTAAGATTACCTTTTTAGAATCCAAGGGTAAAGAGTTAGCAGTGGTTCCTCAATGGGAACAATAATGACAGATTAGGAATTGTTAGTAGTTAGTGGTTAGTGGTTAGTTGTCATAAGTAACAACTAACAACTGTACGGGCGAACGGCCCTTCGGGTTCGCAGTCCCCTACGGCGGGAAACCCGCCTTCAGGGCTGTCTCACCGTTCGCCCCTACTAACACATAGATTTTTATGTCTCATTTCACCTAGTCAATAAGAAGAGCGTAGGAAAAACTGAATTAATCATGAAAGCAATTATGGTGGTGGGAACAACATCTCACGCAGGGAAATCACTGATAACCGCAGCTATTTGCCGCATTCTGTCGCGACGTGGTTGGCGAGTGACTCCCTTTAAAGGTCAAAATATGGCTTTAAATGCTTATGTCACCGCCAGCGGTGGAGAAATTGGCTACGCTCAAGCGGTGCAAGCTTGGGCGGCGGGAGTGGTTCCTTGGATAGAAATGAACCCAATTTTACTCAAACCTCAAAGCGATATGACTTCCCAGGTGATTATGAAGGGAAAGTCCGTAGGCAAAGTGAGTGCGGCTGATTACTATGAACAATATTTTGAAATGGGGTGGCGGGCAATTGAGGAATCATTACAACATTTGAGAACAGAATTTGATATAGTTGTTTGCGAAGGAGCAGGTAGTCCGGCGGAGATTAACCTCAAGCACCGCGACTTGACGAACATGCGGGTGGCGAAATATTTGAACGCGCCAACTGTACTAGTAGTTGACATTGACCGAGGTGGTGCTTTTGCCCATGTAGTGGGAACCTTGGAGTTACTGGACCCAGATGAACGGGCGCTGGTTCGGGGAGTAGTCATTAACAAGTTCCGGGGACAACGATCGCTCTTGGAACCGGGAATAAAATGGTTGGAAGAACGCACTGGTATCCCTGTTGTCGGTGTTATCCCCTACTTAGACCAGGTATTTCCCGCTGAAGATTCCCTTGACTTGCTAGAACGTAAAGCGCAAAAATCGCAAACAGAACTTAATATCAGTGTGATCCGGTTACCGAGGATTTCTAATTTTACTGACTTTGACCCGTTAGAATCAGAATCTACAGTTACAGTAAAATACATTAGCCCAAAGCAAGATTTAGGACACCCTGATGCCGTAATTATACCAGGAACAAAAACCACTATTCCTGACTTACTACTGCTACAGAAAAGCGGCATGGCAGAAGCGATTCAACACTATGCAGCAGCAGGTGGTACAGTGTTAGGTATCTGCGGTGGTTACCAAATACTAGGTCAGATGATCGCCGATCCTGAGGGTATAGAGGGACAAGCTGGCAGATATCAAGGGCTGGAACTATTACCAATTAAAACTGTGATTACAGGACAGAAAGTCGCCCGCCAACGCCAAGTTACCTCGAACTTTCCGCAAATGGGCTTACCCGTGACTGGGTTTGAAATCCACCAAGGGCGATCGCGCACAGAAACCCAAGGCGTAGATCCTCAATCTTACCAACCTCTATTTGATGACATTAATTTAGGGATGGTGGATAGTTGTCTATCAGTTTGGGGTACTTATCTCCACGGGATATTTGACAATGGTCCTTGGCGACGGGCTTGGTTAAATCGCCTGCGTCAACAACGAGGTTTGAAATCTTTGCCTACAGGTGTCTCCAACTACCGGGAACAACGGGAGAGTGTTTTAGACTCTCTTGCAACAGAAGTAGAACGCCATTTAGACTTAACACCATTTTTGTCTTAAGGCTACTTATCATGACTATTCACGTCCACTTTTTGCCCGATGATATCACAGTTGAAGCCGAAGTGGGAGAACCACTACTAGATGTAGCAGATCGTGCGGGCGTATTCATTCCCACTGGTTGTCTGATGGGTTCATGTCACGCTTGCAGTGTGGAACTGGAGGATGGAGATGTCATTCGCGCTTGTATTACCGCAGTCCCACCAGCAGGCGAAGAGTTGACAATTCATCTGTTTAGCGATCCAACTTGGTAATGGGAAGAATGGTTAGGGGAATTAAAAATTAAAAATTAAAAA
>CAZZYE010001064.1:0-3074 GCA_964658145.1 uncultured Stigonema sp. | reverse complement strand
TCTCCCTTGTCTCCCTTGTCTCGGAGGTTAATTTCTCTCCCCTCACTCCCCCCACTCCCCTTAGTGACTGCTGGGCACTAGTCGTACAGGTAGCTGTTAAATACAGTACTGTGGAAAGTATTGACAATACCAAAATTTTGCTCAAGGAGCTATTGGAAAATTGTTGACGGTAAAAATCTAGTATTTTCACCATAATGTGTTGGGTACTTTTAAAAACTATCTCTCAAGGTTTAAAGTAACTAAATTTTGGCAAATATCAAGAAATAATGACCTGAGATTTGAACTAGAACGTGATAATGTATATATGGGATATCTGTATTTGGCACAAATATACAAGAAATATTCCCAATATTACCATTACAATTTAACGTGTTAACTAATACCAATGCAAAAACCACCACGGCAGTATTAGTCTGTCAAGATTGTTTTGAAAGGTTCGTAGTTGCGCTAAAGCGCTTTAGCAAGCCAGTGCGTTGGTGAGGCAGCGCGCATGAGGAGGGTTTCCCTCCGTAGGCGACTGCCGAAAGGGGTTCCCCCGCTTGAAGCATCTGGCGCGCAACTACTAACAAACTTAGTAGTTTTGGTTATTAAAGTTAAATTCAGATGTTCCCTTCTCAGTGGTAGTTGCTACTCAAGTTAATTCTGGAGTGTAGTAACAAAACTGGCAGTGGGTAGCAAGTAAAGACCTAAGAAACAAGAGAAATATATTAGGAATTGTCAAATGGGCATGTAGTGTAATACGCTAATTTTGTAGCTGAATTGGGGGCATTTCAGCACCAAAAGTAGTAAAGCCATAAGACAAGAGTTTTGTTCTCGGTCAGCCCAGAGGTGCTAGAAGCAGCAAATTATCTTTAATTAGGAAAAAAGGAATTGCGGAAATACATAGCTTCAAGATATAAATAGAAACCTATATGGGTAGAAGACAGTTTATCTAACACAGCATAAACACATAAAAATAACGAGACAATTTTAACACGGGAGAAACAACAGAAAACCCGAGGTTAAAATTTTTTTTCTCTAAATTTTCATTACTCAGGAAATTTTTCTCACAAGTAGTGGCATTCGTAACTTAAGACGTCAGGGACTGCTATGAATAACAAAAGGATGCAACAAGAACAGAAAATTACACATTCAGAAACTTTACAAAACAGTATTTATCAGGGACCTCGGTGGTTAGTAGAAGAACGAGATGCCTGTGGTGTGGGTTTTATTGCTCATCGCCAGAATCATGCAAGGCGAGAAGTTGTGGCAAAAGCTTTAGCTGCTTTGACCTGCTTAGAACATCGGGGTGGTTGTAGTGCAGACCAAGACTCGGGTGATGGCGCAGGGATATTAACTGCGATCCCTTGGGAGTTGTTTCAACAGGACTTGCAAAATGCCGGGATACAACTTCCCTCTGTCAGCAACGTTGCTGTAGGGATGATATTCTTACCACAAGACAAGGAAGCAGCTCAACTTGCGAAAGCGACGGTTGAACAAGTGGCGAATCAAGAAAATTTAACTGTACTGGGCTGGCGAGTAGTGCCAGTACAGCCTGATTTACTAGGGGTGCAAGCAAGAGAAAATCAACCCCAGATTGAACAAATTTTTGTAGCATCAGTTGAGAAAAGCAGCGATGAACTGGAACGGCAACTGTATATTACTCGTCGCCGGATGTTTAAAGCTATCCGCAATTTAAACAGCAACTGGTCAGAAGAATTTTACATTTGCTCTCTGTCAAACCTCACAATTGTCTATAAAGGCATGGTGCGTTCGGCAGTTTTAGGAGATTTTTATCTTGATTTAAAAAATCCGGCTTACACCAGCGCTTTTGCTGTCTATCATCGCCGCTTTAGTACCAATACAATGCCCAAGTGGCCCTTGGCTCAACCGATGCGGCTTTTGGGTCACAATGGTGAAATTAACACCTTGTTAGGTAACATCAACTGGATGATGGCACGAGAAGCTTCTTTGCATCATCCAGTATGGGGCGATCGCCTAGACGAACTCAAGCCATTTGTCTACATTGGCAACAGTGACTCAGCCAACCTCGACAATGTGCTGGAGTTACTCGTGCGTTCCGGACGCAGTCCTTTGGAAGCCTTGATGATTATGGTTCCAGAGGCTTACCAAAATCAGCCTTCTTTGCGCGATCATCCGGAGATTATTGATTTCTACGAATACTATAGTGGTCTGCAAGAAGCATGGGATGGACCAGCACTTTTGGTGTTCAGTGATGGGCGAAAAGTTGGTGCAACTCTAGATCGTAATGGCTTAAGACCAGCTCGCTACACTATCACCAAGGATGACTACATCGTCGTAGCTTCAGAAGCAGGTGTAGTAGACTTTCCCGAAGCCGATATTATCGAGAAAGGTAGACTCGGACCAGGGCAAATGATTGCTGTGGATTTAGAAACTCATGAGATACTAAAGAATTGGGAGATTAAGCAGCGCGTTGCTAAGCAGCAACCATATGGGGAATGGTTGCGACAGCACCGACAAGAGTTAGGGAGTGGGGAATCAGGAATCGGGAATGGGAATGGGTCATCTTCTAGTGTGTACGCTGGTAAGGAGGGCGGGGGGACCCCGCCCCTACTGAGGCATCAAATAGCTTTTGGGTACAACACAGAAGATGTGGAAATGGTAATTCAGCCAATGGCTGCGGAAGGCAAAGAGCCAACTTTCTGTATGGGAGATGATATTCCTTTAGCAGTGCTGTCAGAAAAACCCCACGTACTTTATGATTATTTCAAACAGCGCTTTGCTCAGGTAACAAACCCAGCAATTGATCCCCTACGAGAAAGCCTGGTGATGTCGTTGAAAGTAGAACTAGGTGAGCGGGGTAATTTATTACTGCCAAAGCCAGAATATGCCCGCAGGCTGAAGCTAGAATCGCCAGTACTTAGTAGTGCAGATTTGCAGGCTATTAAGCTGTCGGGATTTGCAACGGCTGAGTTGTCAACCCTGTTTGAAATTGCCAATGGTTCTCAAGGGTTGAAAGCCGCAGTTGAGTCTTTGCAATCCCAAGCAGCTGAATCAGTACGGGCGGGAGCGACGATTTTGATCTTGAGCGATCGCATCCTAGGAGGGAATAA
>CAZZYE010001063.1:0-3074 GCA_964658145.1 uncultured Stigonema sp. | reverse complement strand
GGGCGCCGTGAGATGCACTGTTCCCTGTTAAGAGTTCCCTGTTCCCTCTGAAGAATTACGAATTACGAATTATTAAGTAGTCCTAGTTTTTGAAGCTTGGCTAGGGCATCTTCAGCAGCAGACTTTTCAGCGTCTTTTTTATTGCGTCCCTTGCCAAGTCCGTACTCTTTTTCGTCCACAAACACTTTAGCTATGAACTCTGGAGCGTGAGAAAAACCACCAGCTTGGACTGTGGTATACTTAGGAGGAGTTAGGGTAACGTTGCGCTGTACCCATTCCTGAAGTCGATTTTTAGAGTCTACATTAGAGCGAGACTCTACTATATTTTCAGGCACAGCGTCAAACAGCGGTTTGACAACAGCACGAAGTGCCTCAATATTTGAATTGTTGTCTAGATAGTAAGCACCGATGACTGCTTCAAAAGTGCTGCTGAGCAAATTGGGATTATGTTCCCCTCCCTCTCGCATAGCACCTTTGCCCAACCGCATCCTCAAGTTTAAGCCTACCTCAATAGCGAACGTTGCTAGCTGCTTCTCATCTACCAGCGCCGAACGCCGACGAGTTAATTCATCTTCTCCCTTTTCTGGGTAACGATCGTAGAGATACTCGCCACTCAAAAAGTTTAGCAAAGCATCACCAAGAAACTCTAGGCGTTCGTTATGTGAGCCGCATTGGGGGTTTTCATGGACATAAGAACGGTGGGTAAGCGCACGGCTTAGAAGTTCTTCATGGTGGAAGAGCAGGAGTTTGTGCATTTTTATCTTTCCTCATGTTAGTAAAGTTAATTAAATGGAAAGAGCAAGCTTTCCGACCCACCCCCCCTAATACCACTTCACTTTAAGGTTGCTACAAATGGACAAGCTGTTCTTGATTCGGGGAGGCGGGGAATTTGGAACGGTAATTTCGTGAAATGGTATAAGATGGTGTCACTACAAAATTAAGGTTTTATGTAGAAATCGGTACTTTTTTCCAGCTAGGAGGATAGAGACTATTTCCCCGAAAATTGTTACACTGAAAGCAAGAAAGTCGCAGATTCTCAAAAGAGTTAGAACCTCCTCGACTTTGAGGATACAAGTGTTCAATAGTCAACATTTCTTCTGTGAGATACTGACCACACCACCAACAGTAATAACCATATTCATCAATTAGTTTTTGTTTCTTTTTGCGCTTTTGTTTACAATTAAGTTTGCTCATTTTGAGGCGGTTTTTTGATTTATTATTTACAGCGACAGCATCAACAAATCACGCATCTAGAAGCAACGAAGTTTTTTCCAGGGAATATTTAAAAAATGAATATCCCCCTATGAAAAAATCCGCAACTTACACATCTATTTGATTCAAGTCTCAGTTGTAGGATTCCATTTATCCTGCCAAGTGCCCGGTCAACCTGCTTGCTGAACATTCAGCCCAACATCGTTTTTTACCTGGGAAAGTTTAGTTAAATGATTCACTAAACTTCGGCTAAAAACTCAGCCAACGGAATGACCAGACACTTGGCAGGATAAGAGGAATCCTACAACTGAGACAAAAACCAACATCCTGTGTGTTAGTAATGCGTGAATTTGTATTTTAGCTGTCTGATCAGAGACTATTATAAAACCGTGTGTGCGTCAAGAGGTAGTCAGGTTTTGCTATGCTAAAAAGCTGGACTAGCAATAATAAAAGCCATGCCTGCGCCTACTATCTCTCCTCTCAGTACTGCTTTTCCCCTGACTGCAGTAGTCGGTCAAGAAGCAATTAAATTAGCCTTACTACTAGTAGCGGTCGATCCGGGGTTGGGGGGAGTTGCTCTAGCAGGTCGTCGTGGCACGGCAAAATCTGTTATGGCGCGTGCCATCCATGCCCTTCTCCCACCAATTGAAGTTGTTAAAGGTTCCATCAGCAATTGCGACCCCAACCACCCAGAAGAATGGGATGACCAACTGTTGGCACTTGTAGGGCACTCCTCCTGTCTGCCATTAGAGGAGGGCGGGCAGGATGCCCACCCCACAATAGAGACAGAAATTATTCCTACACCCTTTGTGCAAATTCCTTTGGGAGTGACAGAAGACCGACTCCTTGGTTCTGTGGATGTGGAACAGTCAGTAAAACAAGGGGAAACGGTTTTTCAGCCAGGTTTGCTTGCGCAAGCAAACCGAGGTGTCCTTTATGTGGACGAGATTAATTTATTAGACGAGCAAATATCTAATCAGCTTTTAGCAGCATTATCTGAGGGACGCAACCAGATTGAACGAGAGGGTATTAGTTTTCAGCATCAAAGTAAACCGCTGTTTATTGCTACTTATAACCTAGAAGAAGGGGCACTGCGGGAGCATTTGCTAGATAGAATTGCGATCGCTCTTTCTGCTAATGGTGTACTTGGTTTAGATCAAAGAGTACAAGCAGTAGACCAAGCGATCGACTACTCCCGTTCTCCGCAAGAATTTCTTCAGCAGTATAGCGGAGACTTAGACGACCTGAAAACCCAAATCATTCTGGCACGGGAATGGCTCAAAGAAGTTCACATCACCCACGAACAAATTGCCTACCTTGTAGATGAAGCAATTCGCGCTGGTGTGCAGGGACATCGCGCCGAATTATTTGCCGCGCGGGTTGCTAAAGCAGCAGCGGCTTTGGATGGGCGTACACAAGTGAATGCTGAAGATTTGCGGCATGCTGTGGAATTGGTGATCGTGCCACGGGCAACTGTTGTGCCGCAACCACCTCAAGAATCACCACCACCGCCACCGCCGCCACCACCGCAGAATCAAGAGGAACCGGAAGACGAATCAAATCAAGAACAACAGGACCAGGAAGAAAAACCCGAACAACCAGAACAAGAACCACCTAGTATTCCAGAAGAATTTATCTTTGACCCAGAGGGGGTAATCCTTGACCCTAGTGTGCTTTATTTTGCTCAAATGGCACAGCGGCAAGGTAAGTCTGGCAGTCGCAGCTTAATCGAGTCCGAAGACCGAGGACGCTACGTTAAGCCAATGTTACCCAAAGGCAAAGTGCGACGCATTGCTGTAGATGCCACCCTTAGAGCCGCTGCCCCGTATCAAAAAGCACGAAGGGAGAGGCACAGGAGTAAG
>CAZZYE010001062.1:0-3077 GCA_964658145.1 uncultured Stigonema sp. | reverse complement strand
TAGACATCTCCGAAAAACAATGTATGAACGCGCGGCGTTCTACAAGGGTTGTAGACAACGGCATCGGTTGTAATTACGACATCTCCGATAGATTGCAACGTCACCTGAGCGAGATCTTTTTCTTCAAAAAGCTTTATGACCACGATCAGAACCGTTTCATCTCACTTCAATTTGGAACTTAGCCCGGAAGAGGTGGTACATCCTTACTTATGTTGACACTTTGTCTTGAGTGGATAGTAAATAAATCTATCTAATCCCACCATGCCCTAAGATAATTGGGTTCAATACTTAGTTCATCTGGTACGCCAACAAAATCCCTAAAGTCGCATAACAATTGAGGAGAGTAATCACCATTGAACACAATACCATCAAGACTGATACGGTAATCGCGGCGTCTTGGCATAATTGCATAGCCTTCAAAGGTGAATATGTACGAATTGACCGCTTGGATTTCAGCAAATGTAAAGAAATCACCAATACTAGGAGATTCGTTATGTTTTTCGGTTATCAAAGCAAAATTATGCTCGATTAGCTGGTACAATTTTTCAAGAGTTAGATAGTAAAAATTTTTAGCACCACCACCTACTTCTTCCCAATTTATTTGCATACCAAAGATAATGGTATCCCTAGTTGGATAGTCTGTGTTATAGGTGAAATTGGTTGTAGGTATATATTTTTGGAGCGTAGGACTAAGTTGTAGCGAGATTCTTTCTACTCGAATATATTCTGGATTGATGCCTTTATTCAAATAATAAAGCCGCAGCGCTGATTTTCTATTGAGAGGGGAATTTGCTAAACAATGTGCGAGGTTGGGGCAATCATTTGTTACTGCTGTCATCGCCATGCAATCCAATAGCGCTGGACAAAAAGTTTCGTGACTTTCCATAAGCTTAAACATAATGTAAGATAAGTTACCAACTACTACGCACGCACAACTGTAACGGAACGTCCATTTTTTGTGGTTGTAATTTGTGTTTTTAAACGTTCTTCGATTGGTGGCGTCTTGGAACGTTGATCAAAAATAATTAGCCAACCAAAATTTACTCCTAAGCGTGCTAAGTAAGAGTCTAACTGTTCAAGACCGTCTTCTTGTGGGTCTCCCTTTTTCTGATGCCAAACTTTTAACTCGATTCCTAAAGTTAGGTTTCCATATCTGAGACACAAGTCCATGCGATCGCGTCCAATTGCGTATTCGCGTTCGAGTGTTCCACCTCCGTTGACAACGCGATGCAAAAACGCCATCAGTACTATATGTGGTGCTATTTCGTGGTATGCTGCACTACCAAGTAATGGTTCGCCATGCTGACGCCAGAATACTATGAAAGCTTGCAATAAGGCATCAGTATCTATTTCACCATTTGAAGTCAACCAACTGGGACTAATGTATGGTAAAGAATCTTGAGTCCCTTGAACTAAAACACGGGGAATAACTTCACGATAAATAGGATTTGCAATCGTTAATCCTGCTTCCGGGTCACGTCGCAATAAACCTAAATCAATCAAATATTGTCGGTCATCGGATGGTGTATCTCCTAATGCAAGTCCAGCAAGTATTGGTTCAATAATTGCTTTTACTCTCTTGTCTCGAAGTCTTTCAGCGAGAGAATCAAGATGAGTGTCTTGACGTAAAATTAGTATTTCCTTGGCTTTTAAAATATGTTCCTGTGTAATTGTTACACTTGAATCTTTTACTATTTGTTCTACAACTTCTTTCGCTAAAGCATTTACTAGCCAAGGCTGCCCTTGAGTTAAATCAAACGCTATTTCAATAGCTTCTGTTGTAAAAACTTGTCCCGTGTCTTCGGTATGTTGTTGATATAGTTCTCGCACCTCAACGGCATTAAAATTTCTCAATGTTATTGAGCTAACTTTGATATTAA
The DNA here is from genome assembly GCA_964658145.1 of uncultured Stigonema sp. GTDB lineage: Bacteria > Cyanobacteriota > Cyanobacteriia > Cyanobacteriales > Nostocaceae > Stigonema. The sequence goes on along the minus strand of CAZZYE010001062.1, from coordinate 1,197 downwards.
ACGGACTCGATGTATTTAATCGTTCACTTCCGCCTGAAGCCACTTTATAGTCTCGGACATCTCGCAAGCCAATTAGCCCTATGGATAATGGGAAGTTTTTAGGGCGACCGCGATAGCCATCACGTAACTGCCGTAGAAATGAAATTAGCGTTTCGTCCTGCAAAGAGTCAATTTCATCAATAAACAATACCAATGGTTTCTTCGCTGCTTGTGCCCAAGCCCTTAAACTAGCTCTAATTCTCTGTCCTGGTTCCGTATAATGCCAAGTAGGAGGTTGCAGGTCTTGGGGCAGGGAGTCCGCGATCGTATCGCGCCAAGTAGGAAGTATCGCCAATTCTGCGGCACCTGGGTCATGACTATAGGGACTTCCTACTTCCGCCGATACCATGACTGCAGCATAGCGACCACTATTCGTTAGTTCCTCAGCAAGTGCTAGCATTGCGGTGGTTTTACCTGTTTGGCGAGGTGCATGAATTACAAAGTAGCTTTCTTGCGCAATCATCTGCTGCAAATTAGGCAATCGACTAGTTGGCGAAAGCATATAGTGAATGTCGGCTTTACAGGGACCTGCGGTATTAAACCAACGAGACATGGATAATAAATTTTGGTCTGGGTGCAATGCGGATGCTATCAGTGTACCTCATGAATAGAATTGCATAAGCAGGCACAGACATTATGTTAAAAGTTTTCTACTCCTTTCGATAGAAAGGCATCTTCTGATAAGTAATCCTTAGGTCTTATTTATCAAGCTTTGATTTTAATAGCGATCTTCCTAAAAGTAGATTCTGTAATTTTTCTAAGACAATCAAATTTTTTGAAGTTATAACAGATGCATCATTAAATAATGTTTGCTTCAATTAAATAGGTGTTAAGGAGACTTTATGTTAAACATCAAAAATATTACTGCTAACTTAATTACGACTACCATAGTTGTTTCAGGTATAGCTTATTTTTCACTCGGTATTACACAGGCAAAAGATGCTGTCAAGAGCGAAAATCATGATTCGAGTGGTCTTGGTAGTATTTATTCTCAAAAAGACGCAACATCCGTGCATCCATACACTAGTGCTTCCAGCAAAAATACGGAAACTCCAGTTTTTTTGAGTACTCCTAGTCCATACCCTGATGCTTGGGTTACAACAGAGCAAAGTGGGTCTAAGTCAAACCCTTCAGGGAATTAAAAATTAAAAATTAAAA
>CAZZYE010001061.1:0-3081 GCA_964658145.1 uncultured Stigonema sp. | reverse complement strand
TACTTATGTACTAAATGTGGCGATCGCCTTATGCCAGTTGCGTAAGTCCTGACAGCTATAGCGAGTGTCAATTTGTCTGGGTGAAGATATTTACATCTTTGGCGAGAAAATGAGATCAAAAGGCGTGAAAAGCTCTCAACCTTTGGCACTTAGTACAACTAGTCCGAAATTCGTAGTGTTTTGGTTTGTAGTTGCGATGCGCAGCGCACGCTAAAGCCCAACTAAGAACGGTAAACGTTATTTTGCTGATCGCTACAAACTTGTGTAATTTTGTACTAAGTCATGGGAGGATGTCAAATTTGTAAATTTACAAATTGTGGGGTAAGCATCCTGCCCACCTAGAAATAGGGAGCATCTCAATACTGCTCGGTTAACCCCAGAAGATCCCCCCAACCCCCCTTCAAAAGGGGGGCTATAGTTCCTATACCCCCTTTTTAAGGGGGTCGCCGAAGGCGGGGGGATCATAGATTAATGTGAAACCCGTCTTAACCGAGCAGTATTGGGGAGCATCTAAGTTTTGCAAAAATATTTGGGAAATAATCCGAAAAGCAGCAACTTCAGTTTGTAGTTCAGTCTATATCTACACTCATTGAAATGCACCCCAGAGATATGGACGGGTCGGCAATCTTTTCCAACGCCAGTCGCCGTAAGTGCGCTGGCGACACTTAGTCATGGAATAAACATTCAAATTACTAGATGCAAGATATGCTCTCTCGCTAAATTACTGGTTACCTTTAATAATCTTTTTATAAAGCGTTTTTTGACACCTATAGAACCAATTTACTTACACATTTTTTAATACAAAGGATTACGCCAATGGAAAGTAAGAATAATAACAAAGCTATGTTCGTCTTATTTTTGACTGTATTCATAGACTTGCTCGGCTTCGGAATTGTCCTGCCCATACTTCCTTTATACGGGGAACAATTTGGTGCTAAGCCGAGTGAAGCTACGCTACTTGTAGCTATTTACTCATTGATGCAGTTTTTATTTGCTCCTTTATGGGGCAGTTTCAGCGATCGCCACGGTCGTCGCCCTGTGTTACTGCTGACTTTATCAGGTTCTGTGGTTGCATATATAGGATTAGGCTTTGCCAATTCATTATGGATTTTGTTTGTTGCTCGTAGTCTTGCAGGAATCATGGCAGGGAACATTGCCACTGCTCAGGCGTACATAGCAGATATTACCACGCCAACTAATCGCGCTCGTGGCATGGGCATAATGGGAGCAGCTTTTGGTCTTGGCTTCATTCTCGGTCCTGCTATTGGAGGTATTCTGACAGGGAGCGATCCGCAAAACCCCAACTTTCATCTACCATCATTGTTCGCCGCCGGATTATCTTTATCAGCATTACTTTGTGCGTTAACATTTCTTCCAGAATCCCTAAATGTTGAGATTAAAGCCAAAATCAAAGCTCATCCGCAATACCATAAGCAATTGCTGAATTTGCTAGCAGTATTACAGCGTCCACAAATCCGTCTCCTCGTTGTCATATACTTTTTGGTCACCTTTGCTGTTGCGTCTATGGACTCTACATTAGCTCTATGGTGCAAGCAGCAGTTAAACTGGGGTCCTCAACAAGTTAGCTATCTGTTTGTTTTCATGGGTATTGTCAGCACAATCATCCAAGGTGGATGCATCGGACCCCTAAGAAAACGCTTCGGTGAAAAGAAGTTGCTTGTTTTTGGAATATCAGCATTAGGTTTAGGATTACTGCTGATTGGAGAATCAAAAAGCCTACCTTTATTGTTGGCTGGAATCACATTGTTGGCTGGGGGAATTAGTCTCAGTTCACCGACATTGAACAGCCTGATCTCACAGATGACAGCAGCAGAGCAACAAGGACAAATGCTAGGAGTTGCAAACTCGTCCTCTGCTTTGGCACGCATTGGGGGACCAACATGGGCTGGGTTCAGCTTTATGGTGTTTGGGAGTTCCAGTCCTTTTCTCTGTGGAGCTTTAGTAATGCTGGTGGCTTTGACACTGAGTCGGCAAGTCACTAATAATGGATGAGCGTGGTATCCATTTTTGAAGACAGAGATTTTACCGATCCTTGATGAAAAGTAAAATCTCTGTAAAAATATTTTATTTTTTTGATAAAATAGGTTGATTTTTTTTTGTCTATGTTACTGTATGAGTGTCACTAAAACAGTAATTTAAGTGACATTAATTTCCAGCTAAAAAACTTAGAAAATTTTCGAGGTACTATGATTATTTCTGATCTTTCTCATTTGGAAGTTGTGACTGAAGACAATAACATTCAAGGCGGTGATTCACAGGCGATCCAGGCATTAAATAACGCTCAGGCATTGGCTAACGCACTAGCATCAGCTGCTGGGATCAACTTTGGTTTTACTAATACCACTACCAATACTGTAACTGTGAATCAACCCGGTATATTAGTTGCTACCTCCTCTTCCTCTTCTTCTCAATCAACTTCATCGTAGACTGACATCTTGCACCATTCTCAACAAGACCTGAGAAATCGGTAACTAATACCGCTACGCAGAATTAAAAATTAGAAAAGCTTGCATTGCAGGCTTTCTAGCAATTCTCAATTGTAGCTTTATTTCCGCGCCCCGTGTACTAGAGCGCGAAAAACAAAGGCAAATAGGTTTAGTTAATCGCACTCGTACCCGGTTTCTGACACTGGTGCAACATGTGAGTAGATAAAGCTTTAACACCATATTTAGAGGCTATAGCAATCCGTGCAGGAGTTGTGAAAAATTTTAAGTTTTGTAGGGTGGGCACTGCCGCACCTCACCCGGATACGGTGGGCAGTACCCACCCTACGCGTATTTCTATAATTTTCACCTTTGTAATAGGATTGCTATATTTATCAAGTTTCTAGTTTCATACTGAATAAAGTTTGATATTCAGGATTTGGTAATTAACCTATCATATTAAGTTCGCGCTTAATACTTATTTCCCAAGTAGTATTTATGAGCAGATTAAAAATTATTGATCTTAGCTTTTGTGAAACTGAACTTACTAGTGATAGTGAAGTTTACGGTGGAGTTACTATTTCCAATACCATTAACAATTCTCTGGGTTTTGGTGCTATAGCAATTAGTGTTTCCG
>CAZZYE010001060.1:0-3088 GCA_964658145.1 uncultured Stigonema sp. | reverse complement strand
AAGGATTAACAGAAACCGGAAAATTGTGGCATGGGCGATTTGTCGGGTTTTGTGAGGAAAACGAGTAGAGACGCGATCGGTCGCGTCTCTACAGGGTTTGTCGGTTGACTATTCATCTCAAGCTAGAAGTGGGAGCTTCGCCGGCGAGCGCAATATAATATTGTATAAAAAATAAAATGTGGCTATTAGTAACCGCTACTGGCTGGAACGAAGTTAAGCAACGCTATTAATGAAAATTGTCGCACTCTAAAGTTCAAAACCCACAGTTTTGAGCAAGATTAAGCAGAACGATAGGCAATGCGAAGACTTTGTACTAAAATGACCAAGGATGCAACTGCCATCAACCCACCCCAAAACCAGTAAGGTAAAAATAACTGCTGCTGTATTTGCGCTGAGTCAGAATGCAAACCGGGACCAGCAGAGGCGCTAAATAAATAATCCAGTTGAAGGTATGTACTTACACAAGCTTGTACGCCGAGAAATTGAACGGTAAACCCCTGCAACCACCGGGGAGCTTTCAGAGCAATACCAAGGATAATTAAACCCAGTAGGGGGATTGCGATTAATCCAAAGAGCGATCGCACCCAAACTAGTGTTGAAAGAATTAAAAAACTCCCGAGAATTTTCAAACTCAAGGAAGCTACCTTAAAACTGCGGGAGGCTTGAATCAAAATAGCACCAGCGATAGGTGGTCCCATTGGACCAGCCGCTGCAACGAAAGCCTGACCAATTGGTCCTAAGAATAACGCGCCGCGATGAAACGCTACACCAGAACCATTGAGAAAAATCTGTAATTGCTCAAACTGTCCTCCTAAAAGGAGTGCAGCTAAACCGTGACCCATTTCGTGAAACCAAGTTGCCAGAATGGTGAACGGGTATAAGATGTAATTGCCTCCTGGAACTTGCCATAGCAAAATCGTAGCGATCGCCGCTGCTATTAGCCAGGTAAGACCCATACGTTCACTTACGAACGATGTTCCCTCATACAAAGGGGCTTTAGGGTGGTACTTCATAAGGGTGTTAATGCCCGGTGTATTCCACGGTATTAATTATTTATTATAGCATTTTAAATTATATTTTATTACAATTGTAGTCTTTCATCCTACTAAAAAAAGAGGTAGGATGAAAGATTTACCAAAATTTTTGTAATTACGCCTTGAGCAAGTGCCGTTCTTGGAGCTAGAACTGGCTAAGAAATTTGGAACAGAAATGTGACCAAATCTCCCTTACCTAGACTAATGCGATCGCCTGGTCGCAGACGGTGTCGGTTCCCAGGCAACAACGGCAAATTATTAATGTATGTGCCATTGGAACTTCCTGCATCTTCGATATAGTAAGCGTCTCCCTCAGCGCGAATATCTGCATGAATCCGCGAGACAATTTCTGAGTTAGGAAAACCAGAAACATCCACATCTGGGGGAATACGGTCATTTGGCTTGCCCATATGAATGACAGAAAGATTTTGCGGCAATTCCAAGATCTTGTCGCTTTGCACGTGGACGAGTCGTGCTGTCACTTGCTGCAATTGAGTTCTGGAAGCAGTGATTGGTAGTGTTCCTTGATTCGGTGGTGCTTCTTGATTCGGTGGTGTTGAGCTTTCTGGCTGTGAAATTACAGGTTGAGTCTCAATATCTGGTGGTGAGGGGATGTTTTGAAATGTTGCTACCTCTGGGTCGGGAACTGACATCTGTGTTGGAGGCAAGGGTGAATGTTCACCAGACGTGTAGTTAGCAGATCCACTTGTGACCGCAGGTTGTGAGTGTACAAGTGGGTCAGGGTGAACTAGGGGCGGTACTTCTAAAGCCATGTCGGGAGCGACGGTTGCTGTTGCGGCAGTAGGAGCAGTTGTCCGCAGGTTATAACCACATTGACCACAGAAAGTTGCATCTACTTGCACGGAGGTCCCACAGCTTGGACAGTTAGTAGTAGCTGGTAATGGGGTATAGCAAGCTTCACACTGGACAGCGCCGTCTGGATTTAAGTGATTGCAGTTAGGGCAGACGATCATGGAGTTAAGCCTTTATTGAAGATCATCATAAAATCGTGCTGGCAAGCAGAGGGGTATCTCTAGCATTCGATTTTAACAATTACAGGAATTTAGGAGTGCGGGGGTCAAACTAGTTCATTCTTGATAATTCGTAATTCACAATTATTACCCACATGTATACAGCCAGGAGGCAATAGAGATGCGGATAAGAAATGCAAATTTTTTTCCAGATCTAAAGCTAGAAGCGCGTGACCTCAATTACGAATTATTCATAAGTCACCACCAGCCGCCGCATCCAGTAGCCACCAAAGTTCTCCTTGAGGTTGAATTAAACGGGATGGGTAAGTGAAATCATCTGCCGTTGGTGCGAACACTTGAGCTAAAGCTGGTCTTTTGTTTTCACCAGCAATTACAAAAATAACGCAGCTAGCAGCATTGATGAATGGGTACGTGAAGGTGAGGCGGGGGTTTCCGTCTTTGTTACCCACAGTAATTAGGCGATCGCGTACTTTTAAGGCGGACGTCTGGGGAAACAACGATGCGGTGTGTGCATCATCACCCATTCCCAGCAAGATTACATCCAAAGAGGGAAACTCTCCGGATGAAGAGTGAAAAAATTCTTGCAGATGCTGTTCATATTTAGCTGTAGCTGCGGCTGGATCAGCATCTGAGGTTGGCATTGGGTGGATGTTAGCCACAGGGATGTCAACCCGATCTAACCAAGCACGACGCGCCATCAGTTGATTACTCTCTGCATGGTCTGGTGGAACGTAACGTTCATCCCCCCAAAACACATGAATTTTCTCCCAAGGCAGTTTTTGAGTGGCGATCGCTTCGTATAACGGCTTGGGTGTACTGCCGCCAGACAGGGCAATAGTAAATCGCCCTCGCTGCTCAATAGCAGTTTCCACTTTAGATAATATCAATTCTAGCGCTCGCGCAGTCAGCGCTTCGAGATCCGGTAGGACTTCAACCTTTTTGTTCATCGCTTCATCATCACCTTGGAAACTTCCTGCAATACAATAGCGAAGTTATGACAACTTACCTTTTTAACTTTTGAAACTTTTAACATCATATAAGGAATGGGGAGTGGGGAGTGGG
>CAZZYE010001059.1:0-3089 GCA_964658145.1 uncultured Stigonema sp. | reverse complement strand
CAAATGTCTTTAGTAAGACCAAATTAATCAAGTTTTAAAGCATTGACTGGAACTTCATCCCAAGAATTAACGAGTCGCAATTGTGCCACCCAACCCCATGCCTTTTGCACCTCAGTCAAATTATCCTTAAAGGACTCATGGCAATCTTTAGCTTGGGACTCATTACAACAGGCAATACAAGCATGAATCATGCCGGATGGGTCAATTTGCTCGTTTACCCAAATATTCATTAGTGAGTGGTTAGTTGTTAGTGAGGCAGGGATCTTTTGAGGGTTTCCGACGCCCTTACGGGTTCGCCCTTTGGGTTGTTAATTGCTAATAGCTAATGGCAAGAGAACAATTAGCTATTAGCGGTTAGCGGTTAGCAATTATGGTTTTTGCGCGGCGATCGCTAATCTTGCTCCTTGCACCTGACGCAAGCGATCCATAACTGCTACGACCTGACCGTGAGTAACTTGCTCATCTGCGTTAATGACTACTAAACTTTCTTGGTTAGGACCAATTAATTCCTTCACTTGCTGTGTCAAGCCATCAAGAGTAATCGGTTTACGATTCAAGCTAATTGCTCCTTTTTTATCTACCGTCACTGTAATTGGCGCGGATGCTTGTTGTTGTGCCGTGCCTGCCTTAGGTAAATTTACTGGCAATCCTTCCGAACGAGTCAAAAACAGCGTTGACATAATAAAAAACGTCAATAACGCAAACATCACATCAATCATCGGTACGACGTTGATCTGAAGTGGTGGATCTGGTTCATCTTGTAGGCGCATAAGTTTTATCTCCTCTTTCATAGCGACGACGATACAGCAATTCTAGTTGTCCGCCATACTCCTGAATGCGTGCAATTTGCCGTTGGTATAGTCCCCGGAAGGTGTTGGCAAATAAAAGTGTAAAAATAGCAACGACCAATCCTGATGCGGTAGCAGTCAAAGCTTCACTAATCCCACCCGTGACATTTGTTGTTTTCGTACCTCCGACATCACCGATATTGAGAGAAGCAAACGAGGCAATTAATCCTAAGACAGTACCCAGAAGACCCAACAGTGGTGCAAGACCGATGATTGTCTCAAAGATATTTTGGAAGCGCTTGAGTAAAGGGATTTCTGCTTGTGCTTCACTTTCTAATGCCAGACGAAACTCTTCTGGAGTTGGTTCTTCTAATTCCAAAGCTGCCAAAAAAATCCGTACAAGCGGCAAATCAGTATTTTGGTGGAGTATATCCAAAGCACTAACTACATTATTGAGACGGTAGAGATTCAGCACCTCTCGCACTAAACGGGTTTGACGGCTATTTATCCGCACCCAAAATATAACACGCTCGATAATCAGCCCTACTGCTAACAGAGAAAATGCTAACAAGGGCCACATGACAACCCCACCTGCCGAAAATAGATTACTAATTACCATACACTGTTGCTCAACTCCTCATGAAACTGACTCCAGCTTTTCATTGCTGCTTTGTGCTTGATTGCCATTGTCACTCAGGGGACCATCTTCCATATATATAATGCGTTGTCATGGGTCACTAACAGAATTGTACAGCCTTGTTCTAAAGCTAGCTTTTGCATTAATTCAACCACATCGCGCCCAGATTGTTTATCAAGTGCTGCAGTGGGTTCATCAGCTAAGACGATTTTCGGTTGGCTAATGAGGGCGCGGGCAATAGCTACTCGTTGCTTTTGTCCACCTGATAGATTCTCTGGGTAGTAATTCGCACGATCGCGCCATCCCGACAGTCTCTAGCATGGCGATCGCTTTTGCGTCCAAGTCCTGATTCAGCATTTCGTCATGCAACTCTAGAGACATCCGCACATTTTCTTTAGCTGTCAAAAACTTCATGACTGTTATGCGCTTGGAAAATATAGCCAATCTGACGGCACCTTAGCGTTAAATGTTGCTTGCTAGATCCACATATCTCCCGTCCCAGAATTTTCAGACTACCGAATTGGGCAGAACGCAGTCCACCCAGAGCGCGTTAACAAAGTGGTTTTGCCCGAACCTGAAGGACCGATCATAATCACAATAATAATTATGGATACCCAAAAAACAAAATTCATACATGAAATCAACAACGCCCTTAAGCCAATACGGTTCAGTTAAGGCTTTGATCCCCCCTAGCCCCCCTTAAAAAGGGGGGAATAAGCCCCCCTTTTTAAGGGGGGTTGGGGGGATCTTCAGTTCGTGAACACTACTAACTGAACCGTATTAGCCCTTAAGAAAGTCGTAACCTTACGACCAGCACAGGTGGAATTTGACTGAATTTGGACCAACCAAGCAAACGATTGTTATCAGGATGGTTAACTGGAAAAGCAGGTTCTTCTAAGCCATCCAGCACAAAACCAGCACGGAATGCTGTACCTAGCAAAACATTCAGTGGTCGATGAAAGTACAGGTGTGGCTGCGGTTGATTCTCAAGTGCCAGTCCTTGTGTGACGGTGGGTTGTAGGTATGCCGTCACTTTGACTGAGTATTCAGTTACCAATTCACCTCCACGATCCGTTAGTTCGGCAACCATGCTAGTATGATTGCTGTTAAAGCAGGGATGCATTACGGAAAAGACAAAGCAGCCACCAGGGCGTAGCAACTTTGTTAGTGCCCGCAAGAGGGGGTCGATTTCTGCCATGTCCATTAGTGCCATCGCTGATACAGCAGCGTCAAAGGAGTATTCGCCAAGCTGAAGCAAAGCCATTTCATCTGTAGCGTCGAGGACGTGATACTCAATTGATGTCTCATGCGGCTGAGTTCTGGTGCGGGCATAAGCAATCATGTCTTGGGCAAAGTCAATTCCCACTACCTGTGCGCCTCTGCTTGCTAATCTGCGAGTGAAAAGCCCATTACCACAGCCGATGTCCAAAATCCGATTACCTGGTTTCACACAAAGCAGTTGTTCGGTTGCAGGACGAACCAGCACCTGATGGAAGTCGTTACCGTCGTCGCCCATCCTTGTGTCCCAAACACTGGCGTTGGTGTTCCAAGCCTCACGGGTTTGATTATTTGGTGTATTTGTGGAGTCAGTTGCCATTATGGTATCTCCAATGGGGAATGGGGAAGAGACGTTCCGGCGGAACGTCTGTACGGGAATGGGGAAT
>CAZZYE010001058.1:1232-3097 GCA_964658145.1 uncultured Stigonema sp. | reverse complement strand
TCAGCACTAACGTTCACGTTCTTTAGCAGATCTGAGTACGTCGTAGGATTCATTGAGAGTGCGGAACAATTCAGCAGATCTGGGATGATTACGATTAGCATCTGGGTGGAACTTATGGCTCAATTTGCGATAGGTTGTTTTGAGATCTGAACAGTTGGCTAAGAAAGAGTGTACGAACACCGACACCCATTCAAGGGGTAGAGCATAACAGAAGTCTGAGAATGCTTCAGCAGCAGGTGTGGAGTTGAGGAACGCTGTTTTTTGATGCCTACTAGATTGTAAGATTCTGTTCTGGCGCTGGAGATATTCAATTTCATCTTCAAGCTTTTGAATTCGTTTCTCCAGTTGGATAACTCTCAGAGGATTCTTGAAGCTTTTCATCAATTCTTTATTGAGGAATTGAATTTCATTACGCAATCTAGCAATAGTCTCATCACTATCTTTATCCATAGCTTTCAATTGTTCATTCTCAGTCTTCAGTTGCTCGATTTCACCTAACTGACTACGGAGGTATTCGAGTTCGGAACTCTGAGAGGCAATGATTTCATCGGCATCTTTGTCCTTCATTTTCAGGATTTCGACTTCAGTTTTCAGTTGCTCGATTTCAGTCTGCATGTCAGAGAAATCGTCCGCATACAGTTCGTTCGATTGTTTGAAGGCATGGGCACTTGCCCGTAGTTTGATGTTTTCAGCTTTCAAGGCTTCCAGTTCTTGGTGATACTCGGTTTTAATTTCTTCGTAAGTAGAGGACACCTGCTCAAATTTATCACTGATTATTTCAATGGTGGCAACCAGATCGCGGAATGTGGGTTGAAACTTCAGGGTTTTCTCAGGGACGATGTTAGCCAGAGCGAACCCCCAATCTGCCTTGGATATCATCTTGCGATCTCCCAGATTGGAACAGAAGAAGTAAGCATTGGATTTATTGGCTTCCATGCCTGTGAAATCTAGGAATTGGGCTTTGAGTTGCTTGAGAGTGGTCATTGGTCTTGTTCTTGTTTGACAGAGGCAAGCTCGGTCGCGACCCCTAGCTGTAACGCTGTTTTAGCCTTATTTGAAAAATTCAGCAAGGTCATACTTTCGGAATTCCCGAAGATGATCTTCACTTAAGAAGAAAAATTCCCAAATCGTACAAGCCTAAGCATGGTCTAGGGTAGCTTACATCTTGCACCAAGGTGAAAAACCGGGTTTCTTGAGAATGGCTAATGGTCAGACCCTTGGTTTTTGGTTGAGAAACCCGGTTTTTTTGGTCTTGTTGAGAATGGTGCAAGATATCAGGTAGGGAGAACTCCGTCCAAAATTGGACAATCCTAGAAAAAACGAGCCATGATCATTTATAAATTTCCCGGACATTTTAGGACTGGCTCGTTTTTTCGCACCCAGTCTTTGAAGTTAAACCGACATACTAGGACAAGGATTGTCCAATTTTGTCTGGCTTTTATGTAGCGGCAAACGCATTTTACGGCTGCGTCACCTACACTTGTACCAGCTTACGAGCTTTGCGAACCATCTCTAGAGCAGTTTGGGCGGCTGCTAGTGCTGTCTGTTCTGCTGCTGTTGCTTACGTTGGGCTAATTCCTGTCTGGCTGCTTGTAGCTGTTGCTCTAGGTGATCAGGTGCTGTAGCGATCGCGTTCTTCTGTAGCGGCTGTGTAGCGAACATCTTGATAAATCCTTATTTGTGGTAGTTGGTAGTTGGGTGGTTCGTGGGGGAGCAATGCGATGAGCGTGAGGTGAACCCAATTGCGTGCGATCGCTAATCTTGTTTCTCAGTACAATAAAAATATTAAATACATGTCAATTAGAATTAATACTTAAAAAATATCGGGAAAATTGATAATGATCATCAAACAGCGGGGGGGGGGG
>CAZZYE010001058.1:0-1222 GCA_964658145.1 uncultured Stigonema sp. | reverse complement strand
GCTACGATCGCCGTCTTCCCCTTTTTCTGATTACACCTATCAACGGCAAAAAATGGCAACGGAACCCTAATAACATCTCCTTTGAGTGATGAGTCCCCCGCAACTAGGCAAGAGGGTTCCGTTTTTTCCTGTTTCCATGGGTCGGCATGAACGTTACTTGGTAGTTTATTCCCAGCACCGCCGCATCTGCGGTCCGTGGTCAAGCAAGGATTACCAGCCCAGGCAATTGTACTGCTATCCACAAATTAAACTAAGGTCAATATCCTGTAACTTGGTGCAGCCACGTTCAGGCGCAAAGTCCCGTAAGGTTTTTTATGAGAAAAGGGCTGATCGTTTTATTAAATGGCGTTTCGAGTTCCGGAAAGACCACAATCGCGCAAGCGTTAATCACGCGATTAGTGTCATTCTTTCATCTCAGCGCAGACGAATACGCATATTACATCGAGAAAATGGAAAATCGGGACGAAAAACGAATCATACCGATTCACACGGAATATCTATTCCACAGAACAGTACATGTTACTATAACTGCCAAACATTAGCTTTTAAGCACCATGACCTAATTTACGTTGAAGGTTACGCGATGCCTAACGGCAAGGCTAGCGCCAACGCACACGACCTAAATCTTCCCCTATCTCATGCTTGGTTGATGGATAGGGATGGGCAGGCGATCGATCCAACTTGGGAAACACCAGGGGCAGCTTACTTTGGTGTGCCTTTAGCAACTTCTTGGGTTGAGTCATTTCTTCTATGCCGTGGAAGAAGAGACGATTTGAGTATCTTTGATGGTAATCACTTGGAAGATTATTCTTTGCTCAAGCAAGGATTATCAGTGGAGGCAATTGTGTTATTAAATCCTGCGCACTCTTAATGAGTCAATATCTTGTAGTTCTTACCTGGGCGTGCGCGGTATGTACGCTGAACGGTGGGGAGCGCTCCTCTACGAGATGCTGTAGAGCGATGCGAATGTACAAATTGTAAATATTACTATGGCGATTCACTTTTACAAGGCAGCTTTTGGGGAAGAGTATTCTTCACCAAAAGCTGCCTTGTGCTGTACATCCAGATTGGAAAAGAAATTGTAGTGATTGGGAATTGAACAATTAAAATACTGCATTAAAAATAGACATCTCCAAAATAGTAATGTTATGTGGTATAAAGATATTAGGTAGTGATGCATAGTAATGATTTAAGCGCGTAAACTAGCGTTATAATAGTGAAC
>CAZZYE010001057.1:0-3099 GCA_964658145.1 uncultured Stigonema sp. | reverse complement strand
CCCCACTCCCTACTCCCTCTTTAATATTGATTCAATGATTGGCGAACCATCAGCTTTGACCCAAGCAATTTGAGCAATGCTGCGATCGCGTGCATATTGCCTGATCTCATCTGCATTCCGTCCACCCAAATCCATTTCTACCCGTACTAGATGGGTAGAGTCTCGGAGTTCTGCGGCGTAGGCAAAGGCAGGGGCATAGGCATCTGATGTTTCTGGTACAACCAACCAATGACTAGCTGGGGTAGCTTGTGGTAATTGCTGAGTTGACAAAAGAACTTGGTATAAATCTTCTATGAAGAGTGCAAAACCAATTCCGGGAGTGTTTTCTCTTTGGGGATGATATAGTCCCAAAAGCTGGTCGTAGCGACCACCTCGCCCTAAAACCCGCGTTCCATCTGTATCATTGACTACCTCAAATACTATGCCAGTGTAGTAGTCAAAGGTTTGAATCAGACTCAAGTCAAGGATGAACGGGAAACTTCCCCTACATTCAATCAATTCTACCAGAGATTTAAGATTTACCACCGCTTCTAGAGATTGATCTAGACCCAGACTGCTGACGAGTTTCAATACATCAGTTGGGTTTCCACGTAAATCCAGCATGATTCTGGCGCGTTCCCTGAGTTCATCACTCAGAGGTAAAGTATCTATGGTGACGCGGTCAAGGCTCGATATCGCACTCCGGACTTTTCCTTGTAAGTGTTCGGGAAAAGCTTTCAGGAGCGATCTCGTGATTCCCGCCTCGCCTAAAATCAAATGCCAGTGACCCAACGGGATTGCTTGCAAACAATCCGCCACCAACAGCAGCACTTCTGCATCAGCGAGCAATCCCCCACTGCCTAGCAACTCTACCCCAGCTTGGTAAAATTCCTGCTGGGAATTTTGCCTCAACCCTGGTGTACGTTGGAAGACATTGGCGTTGTAGTACAAGCGTTGCGGATAAGTAACACCAGCCATGCGCGTTACCGCCGCACGAGCAATAGAAGCTGTCAGTTCTGGACGCAGCCCTAATTCTTCATCTTCGGGATTTTGCAATTGAATCACTGCAGACCGCTGAATTGCTCCCCCCGCCATCAGCGTATCTATGCGTTCTAGGGTCGGGGTGATAATTCTGTGATATCCCCAGCGGTGAAACACTTGCTCTAGCCTATCCTCAATCCAGCGTTTTTGAGCTACATCTAGAGGCAATAAATCCCTTGCACCTGCGGCTGGTTGATACACCATTATTTTTTCTTCCCACCAAACAAACCGCCGCCCCCAGATTGATCTGGCTGCTTAGCCCCAGTATTTGACTTTGCTGTTGACTTCGCATCACTCTTGTTTTGCCCTGTAATCTGTTCAATTTTGCGTTTCCCTTCTAACGCTGTTTGGTCATTGGGGTCTAATTGCAGGGCACGGTCAAAATGAACTTTTGCCATTGTTACTTGATTTTGCTTCAAATACACTACTCCAATCAAGCTATGACAACGACTATTATTTGGCTCTAGCTTCAGAGCATCCTGCAATTCTACCCGAGCTGGTGCCAATTGATTTTTTGCCATCAACTCTTGAGCGCGTCGGAGATACTGAACCACAATCGACTCTTCCTTCGGTGGTGCATCTGCTTGCTTGGGTGTGGGGTTATTTTTAACTTGAGTGAACGTTGGCGGGGGTACTGCAAATGATTTGCCAACACTCCGCATTAAGTAAACCAAATTCAACTCGCTAAGCATTGCAATGACTTCCGGTGCTTGCTGCAAAGATTCATATTGAGTTTCAGCAATTTTGGCGATCGCAGTTTTATAAATATGTTCTACATTAGGTACACTTGCTAACTGCTTAGCAATGTCGGTAGTGAGTTCTACTGAAGCAGATTCTTGCATTAAGCGCTTGCCCATATGCGACATCACTAAAATGTATTCAGCATGATTTTTATCTGGCGATAGTTTTTCATATGCTGGGTTAACCAGCTTTGACAACAAGTCGCTTGCCAACTTTTTCTCAGCAGGGCTTGTCGTTCCATTGCTATCAGGGTGCAGACGGCGGGCGATCTTCAGATAGCGTTTGCGAATGTCCTTCACGTCCGCATCAACTGGAACGCACAAAACTGCATGATGATCTACAAAATCATATTTAAACAATCCACGATCTATTTTAAAAGACATAGAGCGGTGTAGCGCCATTCATGAGCAGTTAGATTCACTTTAGTGTACTTTGCTTCATTAGTCATTAGTTAGTTGTTAGTTGTTAGTTGTAAGCAGTACTACTAACCACTTCTGTAGGGCGGGGGAACCCCGCCCCTACTTTCTCATTTCCAGGATGAAAGCGGCGGAACGTGCTGTAATTCCTGACTGAGGCTGTCGTGAATGTAACCATTAGTGGCGAGAATTCTACCTGACTCAATTTTTAAGGGAGTGCGATCGTATGCGGTGACTTTACCCCCAGCTTCTTGTAACAAAATTACGCCGGCGGCAATATCCCAAGGAGCGATACCTCGTTCCCAGTAGCCATCGACACGCCCACATGCGACGTGAGCCAAATCCAGCGATGCCGAACCGCTGCGCCGTACTCCTTGGGTAAGATGGGTAAGGTGACAAAATTCTGCGTAGTTGTTGTCAGATGTTTCTCGGCGGTCGTAAGCAAATCCCGTAACGAGCAGACTTTTACTCAGTTGAGAAGTTTCCGAAACCTTGATTGGGATACGATTGCGCGTTGCGCCTAAACCTTGAGCCGCACGGAATAACTCATTGTGAAAAGGGTCGTAAATCACACCAACTTGCGAGACTCCTTTAATGAACAGCCCAATGGAAACGGCAAAAAAGGGGTATTGGTGAGCGTAGTTAGTTGTGCCATCTAAAGGGTCAATTGCCCAAAGGTATTCATTTTCTTGATCGCCCAGTTTCCCTGATTCTTCAGCCAGGATAGAGTGTTGGGGAAAGTGGCGACGCAAAACCTCTAAAATCACCACTTCCGCAGCTTTATCAGCTGCTGTCACCAAATCACCAGGACGTCCTTTTTCGATAATTGCATCCTCTAACTTACCCAAGTAGCCTTGCAACACCGTACCAGCAGCCAGCGCCGCTTCAGTGGCAATATCTAAAAATATTTGTAGTTTTGTCA
>CAZZYE010001056.1:0-3111 GCA_964658145.1 uncultured Stigonema sp. | reverse complement strand
TTCCCGCCGTAGGGGACTGCGAACCCGAAGGGCCGTTCGCCCCTACTAACCACTAACCACTAACAATCTTATAACGGGTATATCCCATAGAAAAACTTCTCTTCAAATTGCCCTAGGATCGCCATTAAGCCTTTTGTGTTAGAATTTTGGAGTCTTTTGAACTTTGTTCGCCTTTTTGGCGACTTCACCCCCATTAAACAGGAGAATTTTCATGACGAGTAGTTACAGTGCCGCTCAGATTCAAGTTCTGGAAGGTCTGGAACCCGTCCGCAAAAGACCGGGGATGTACATTGGTACTACCGGTCCGCGAGGACTCCACCATTTAGTTTACGAGGTGGTGGACAACTCCATTGATGAGGCTTTGGCGGGTTACTGCACTCATGTGGAGGTTGATCTCAACGCAGATGGTTCTGTGACTGTAACAGATGATG
Source organism: uncultured Stigonema sp. (assembly GCA_964658145.1). Lineage (GTDB taxonomy): Bacteria > Cyanobacteriota > Cyanobacteriia > Cyanobacteriales > Nostocaceae > Stigonema. The sequence goes on along the minus strand of CAZZYE010001056.1, from coordinate 2,680 downwards.
GTCGGGGTATTCCCACTGATATTCACCCCCAAACAGGGAAATCGGCATTAGAAACAGTGTTAACTGTACTACATGCTGGTGGTAAATTTGGCAGTGGCGGTTACAAAGTTTCTGGCGGATTGCATGGGGTTGGTGTTTCTGTCGTTAATGCCCTCTCAGAGAAGATAGAAGTTACAGTGTGGCGAGATAAAAAGGTTCATGTTCAACGATATGAACGTGGTATCCCTGTCACAGAACTGGAAGCATCCCCTTACAAAGAAGAGCGTACAGGAACTTCTGTCACCTTCAAACCAGATCCTCAAATTTTCACGACTGACACACAGTTTGACTATACTACTATAGCAAGTCGCTTGCGGGAATTAGCGTATCTAAATGCTGGTGTCAAAATTACGTTTACCGACAACCGCTTGGAACTACTTAAAAGTGGTACGCCTAGGGTAGAAACCTACGAGTACAAAGGCGGGATTCGGGAATACATTGCCTACATGAACAGCGACAAGCAGCCACTGCATGAAGAAATTGTCTTTGTCGCTGGAGAACGCAACAACGTACAAGTGGAAGTTGCCTTGCAGTGGTGTACTGATGCCTACACAGACAATATATTAGGCTTTGCCAATAATATTCGCACGGTTGATGGTGGTACGCACTTAGAAGGTTTGAAGGCGGTTTTGACTCGCACCTTGAATGCGATCGCTCGCAAGCGCAACAAAATTAAAGAAAATGAACCTAACCTCAGCGGCGAACACGTCCGTGAAGGTCTTACTGGTGTTATTTCCGTCAAAGTTCCAGATCCAGAATTTGAAGGGCAAACCAAAACCAAACTTGGTAACACTGAAGTGCGGGGAATTGTGGATTCTCTCGTGGGAGAAGCGTTAACCGAGTATCTAGAATTTCGCCCTCCCGTAGCCGACGCCATTTTAGATAAAGCCATCCAAGCCTTTAAAGCCGCAGAAGCAGCCCGTCATGCACGGGAGTTAGTGCGTCGCAAATCAGTGCTGGAATCTTCGCCACTACCCGGAAAATTGGCAGATTGCAGTACTAGAGATCCTAGGGAATCAGAAATATACCTCGTGGAAGGCGATTCAGCCGGTGGGTGCTTTCATGGAGATACACTTGTAGCACTGGCTGATGGGCGATCGCTCAGTTTCAAAGAAATTGTCGCTGAGCAAGAAATAGGCATAGAGCATTTTTGCTATACCATTCGTAATGACGGTACCATCGGCATAGAACGCATTATCAATCCCCGGATGACTAAGGCAAATGCTGAAGTTATTAAGGTGACTCTGGATAACGGAGAAACTCTTATCTGTACACCAGAACACCCCTTCATGCTCCGGGATGGCACTTACAAGCCAGCTGCAATGTTAACACCTGATGATTCGCTCATGCCGTTGTATCGCAAGCTATCTGATACAAGCGAATCAGGGATTACTATTGATGGTTACGAGATGGTTTGGAATCCACGTTCTGATTCCTGGCTGTTTACTCACCTGGTAGCGGATGAAGCAGCTTCGTTCGTAGCAAAGCAACAATGGCAAGACGAGGCGTTGTTGGAGTGGCGACGGGAAAAGACTCAGGAACAATGGACACCAGAGTTTCGCGCACAGCGTAAGGCAGCGTTGCAGCAAACGTACTACCGCAAAACTATTGCTGCTCTTAAACAAATAGAAGTTGATCAAGGCATGCTTGATTTGGATGCTTATCAAGCTTACCGTCTGCAAACACGAAATAACTCTTTATTACGGTTTGACAACTTCTGTGAACGCTACTTTGAAGGAAACCGGGATCTGGCAATTGAAGCAGTTGTCAATTACAATCACCGTGTTGTTTCCATCGAACGTTTAGAACAATCGGTAGATGTTTACGACATCGAAGTTCCCCATACCCATAACTTTGCTTTGGCAAGTGGCGTATTTGTCCATAACAGTGCCAAACAAGGACGAGACAGGCGCTTCCAAGCCATTCTTCCCCTACGCGGTAAAATTCTCAACATTGAGAAAACCGACGACGCCAAAATCTACAAGAATAACGAGATCCAATCACTGATCACGGCACTTGGTTTGGGTGTTAAGGGTGAGGAATTCGACGCTTCCCAGCTACGTTATCACCGCATCATCATTATGACTGACGCTGACGTAGATGGAGCGCACATCAGTACACTGTTGTTAACTTTCTTCTATCGCTATCAACGCGCACTCATTGAACAGGGTTATATCTATATTGCCTGTCCGCCATTATTTAAAGTAGAGCGAGGACGCAATCATTACTATTGCTATAGTGAACGCGAACTGCAAAACCTCATCCGACACGAGTTTCCCGACAATGCTAACTACACCATCCAGCGGTTCAAAGGTTTGGGTGAAATGATGCCCCAACAACTTTGGGAGACTACCATGAACCCAGAAACCCGGAGCCTGAAAAAAGTGGAAATTGAGGATTCGGCAGAAGCCGATCGCATTTTCACGATTTTGATGGGCGATCGCGTTGCACCTCGACGCGAATTTATCGAAACTTATGGTTCTAAACTCAACCTTACGGATTTAGATATCTAAGTAGTTTAGTATAAATAAACTTAGGGCATGGGGCATGGGGCATGGGAACAGTTCCTTAGCATGATGTCAATTGCTCATTTTTCGCGCTGATGATGGGGCATTGCTCCTTGGGCTGGTGGTATTAGGAA
>CAZZYE010001055.1:0-3116 GCA_964658145.1 uncultured Stigonema sp. | reverse complement strand
CTAACAACTAACAACTACCAACTTTTTACCCACCGCCGACAATTGTTACTATTTCTAGGCGATCGCCCTGCTGCACTTTTGTTTCCGACCAAAACTGACGGTGTAAAATTTCGCCATTGTACTCCACAGCTACCAAACGGGGATTAAACCCGAGTTGTTGCAGCAAGTCAGGTAAAGGAGTTTGGTTGGGGCAGTTCTTGGTTTCCCCATTGACAACAAACATAATCCGATCAGACATGAGACTTGCCAGGTGGTTGAACACGATTGAGCTGAGAGAGAAGATATTGTGTCACTAAAGTGGGTTGTTCGGCTTGTGTGACACTTCGCACTACTGCCACACGATTTGCGCCGGCGTCAAGTACATCATTTATATTATTAGGATCAATTCCTCCAATAGCAAACCAAGGGATTGGACAATTTTTTGCAGCGTAGCTCACGTATTCTAAACCAGTTGCTGCCTTGCCTGCTTTCGTAGGAGTTTCATAAACTGGTCCTACCCCAACGTAATCTGCACCATCGGCAATTGCCCGTTGCATTTCTCCAGAATTTGTGGTAGACATACCTATTAAGCGCTGAGGGCCGAGTAATTGACGGGCAATGGCAATAGGCAGATCTTGCTGTCCCAGATGCACCCCATCAGCATCTACAGCCATTGCCAAATCCACACGGTCATTGATGATGAAAATGGCGCCGTAGACGTAGCATAGCTGCCGCAACTTTTTTGCTTGTTCTAAGCGGAAAGTATCATCGGCACTTTTGTTGCGATACTGGAGGAGCGTTAATCCGCCTTTGAGCGCAGCTTCAACAATCTCCAACAACTGTTCACTAGGGGAGGTGATAAGATACAGGCGCGATCGCAACAGTAATTGATGCCGCTGATAACCCATTAAATGACTTTCCAAGCTGTAAATGCGATAGCGCATCTGCTTAAATGCTTTGCCCATGTTTGGGTTGTACAGCTTGCCATATTCTTCTACCACCCGCAAGGCTTCTTGCACTCGGCAGAAGTTAGCTTGTAACAACGATTTAATACTAGTGCGTTGTTCTTCCTGAGGATGGGTTAACTCAGTGCCAGGATCACCAAGTGTATTCCGCGCCGCCCGCAGTTCAGCAGTATGCCATTTAGCTATTTCTTGCCGCTCATTCTTGCATTCAAGAGCCATTTGGGCATTATGCAAGCCAAAGCGACACCATTCCTCGATAATTCGCAAACCTTCACGTGCGCGATCTAAATTTGCATCTAAAATGCGGTAAACAACTTGCTGTATTTGCTCAGTTTGGCTGTATGGATCGACCATGACAACAACCCCATTAGTGCTTTCATCGTAACAGCCAGCCCCGTTCATATTCGCAACGATTTTCCCATCTCTATTGATTCTTTACCAAATTACTTTGTATCAAAAATAGCCAATATGTTCAACACATGAGTAAGATTATCGACATCTCAATGTATTAAAGAGTATAAAAAGTTATCTTTGGTTGAAGGAGTGCATAAAAGGTGTTTAACTCTCACGTTTTCTCTAAGTCTTGTCAGACAAATGTTCCATCTGCAAAACTCATAGCTCAAGGTGACAAACCATATCTATTTTTTGAAGTAGCAATGCGATCGGCATCTCATTGTATTTTGTTTTTCAATGTTGGCATGGGAGTAACAACTATAGTGTTACTTAGCACAAGCTTGAATGCAAGTATGGCACAGACTATCGTCGCATCACCAGGGCAAGTCGGTGTCAAAGCAATATCCCAAATTAACACACTTTTTGTCAACCCGAGTGTCGGAGATGACAAGGTAGGCAATGGTACTGAAGCTACTCCTTTAAAAACGATTACCCAAGCGCTGCGACTAGCCAAGTCCAACACAGTAGTTATGCTTTCAAAAGGTACATACAGTACCGAGACAGGAGAGACATTTCCCCTGATGCTTAAACCGGATGTTTCAATTCAAGGAAACCAAGGTAGCAAAGGTCGTGATGTTGTGATCCAAGGAGGTGGTGAATACCTCAGTCGGACATTTGGCGGTAAAAACGTCACAATTATTGGTGCAAACTCTGCCGGATTGACTGGGGTAACGGTAACCAACACCAACCCCCGTGGTTACGGTTTGTGGATTGAATATAGTAGTCCAGTCATCGGGGACAATACTTTTACTGGCAGTACCCAAGATGGGATTGCCGTTACTGGTAACAGTCAACCCTCTATTCGCAAGAATTACTTTTATCGTAATGGAGCCAATGGGATCACACTGAGCGGCAATTCCCATGCACTGGTGCGAGAAAATGTGTTTCAAGAAACAGGCTTTGGCGTCAATATTGCTCAAAATGCCGAGCCGACGGTGGTAGGGAATCAGATTAAAGGTAACAGATGTGGCATTGTTGTGCAAGCTCATGCGCACCCAATTTTACGGAGTAATTTAATTCAAGACAGCAAAGAAGATGGGTTGGTAGCGATCGCCCAAGCAATACCAGATTTGGGCAGCGCGTCTGAACCAGGCGCAAATGAGTTTCGCAACAACACTCGCTATGACATTAACGCCAGCGCTGCCCAAGTCATGATTACTGCTTATGGCAATACCCTTAAAAGCATCAATGGCAAAATAGATACAAAGAGTACAGCTACACTAGCCCAAAATTCTCAATCTGCTGCTATACCCGATTCCACGCTTGCTGCTAATCAGCGTATAGCATCGGTTCCTAACAACAACATTTCGCAAAATAACAGTGCTTCTCAGCAATTGAACACTCAACTACTGCCACTGCAACCACGTACAGGAGCAGTTTCCCTGGCTGCTGTCAATCCTCAGCCATCCACCGAGCGATCGGTCGAGTTTGCTTCTCCTAATAGTTTGACAGAGTATAGCAGTCAACCTTCAAAAGCAAAACGTACCAACATGCGGCAAGTTGCCTCAACTGCAAAGACAACAGCAGAAGAGCAAAATACACTACAGTTGAATTATGTGCAAGTGAGTCCTAAGACTATTGAGTTTACTGCTCCCCAGTCTGCAGTCAAGCCACAACGATCAGCACCAGTACAAAGAGCAAGCACCCAGAGGCAATCATTGCCAGTCCCGTTAGCACCAGTACAAAGAGTCAGTTCTCAAGAGCAATCATTGCCAGTGC
>CAZZYE010001054.1:0-3122 GCA_964658145.1 uncultured Stigonema sp. | reverse complement strand
ATGTATTTCGATTGAGCAAGCGCTCTTAAATACTGCGTCAGAGATACAAATCCCCATACTTAAAAGCAGGGGATTTAAAGCGGACGCCTTTTATATGAGCGCTGTGCGTCGCGAAAAAAATCCTTTTTATTTTTTCATAAATAAACGACGGGGCTTTAGACCCAATATTCGGAGCTAATTCTTTTTCTGTTAAGAGTTAAGAGTTAAGAGTTCCCGCCCCGAAGGGGCTTGGTAAAAACTATGTATTGCAGGTTGCTACATCTAGTGCCTCGGAATTCACATGCGCACCTCTAAGAAGAAGGTCAATAAAGGTGCAGTACCCGAACTGAAATTACCGATGGTTGAAGCTAGACAGAAAAAGCAGGAACTCTGGGAAAGAATGATACAACTCCAGAATGCAGTGGTACGATTGACAAACAGACAAGAGGGAATACTCAATATCTAAAGTTCTGCAAATCCGACATCGCCCTCATGAACACAACTCATGCCTTACCCAACTACATAAATGGTCAATGGTGTGCATCTAGCGCTACAGAATACCTAGACGTTATCAACCCAGCTACAGCAGAGGTACTTGCTCAAGTCCCGTTGTCAACAGCAACTGAAGTAGATCAAGCAGCACAAGCAGCAGCAGCAGCTTTTGTTACTTGGCGACGCACTCCACCTACAGAACGAGTGCAATTTTTATTTAAACTCAAGAACCTGTTGGACGAGCATTTTGGCGATTTAGCTCACACAATTACCTTGGAATGTGGTAAAACATTGGCTGAGTCGAAAGGGGAAATGCGCCGCGCTATTGAAAATGTGGAAGTAGCCTGCGGAATTCCGATGATGATGCAGGGAACGAATTTGGAAGACGTTGCAAAAGGCATTGATGAGATGATGATTCGGCAGCCTCTAGGAGTGGCGGCGGTAATAAGTCCTTTCAACTTTCCAGGCATGATTGCGTTTTGGTTTTTGCCTTACGCCATTGCCTGTGGCAATACATACATCGTTAAGCCTTCGGAAAAAGTACCACTGACAATGCAAAAAGTTTTCCAATTGTTGGAGAAAACTGGGTTACCTAAAGGCGTCGTTAACTTAGTAAACGGCGCAAAAGAAGCTGTAGATGCGATTTTGGATCACCCAAAGATTCAGGCAATTAGCTTTGTTGGCTCGACGCCTGTAGCTAAATATATATATAGTCGTGGTGCAGCCAATGGCAAACGCGTGCAATGCCAAGGTGGCGCAAAAAATCCGCTGATTGTTTTACCGGATGCGGATATAGAGATGACGACACGCATTGCGGCTGACAGTGCCTTTGGTTGTGCAGGACAACGCTGTCTAGCCGCCTCGCTAGCAGTGACTGTGGGGAAAGCGCGTCAGACGTTTACAGAAGCGATCGCCGAGACTGCCAGGACGCGGGTTGTCGGTAATGGTTTAGACCAAGGTGTGGAAATGGGACCAGTGATCAATGCACAAAGTAAAGTGCGAATTGAGGATTTAATTCAAAAGGGAGCAGACGAAGGTGCAACACTGTTGGTAGATGGGCGATCGCCAAATATTTCTGGGTATGAAAAGGGTAATTTTATTCGACCAACCATTTTGCAAAACGTCGATCCCACAAAAGAAATTGCCCGCACTGAAATTTTTGGTCCAGTTTTGAGTTTGATACATTTGGACAATATTGAGCAGGCGATCGCCCTAATCAACAGCGGACAATACGGAAACATGGCTTGTTTGTTCACGAACAGTGGTGCAGCTGCCCGTAAATTCCGCTACGAAGCAGAAGCAGGAAATATCGGCATTAACATCGGAGTTGCGGCACCAATGGCGTTTTTTCCTTTTAGCGGCTGGAAAGAAAGCTTTTTTGGTGACTTGCACGGTCAAAGCCACCATGCAGTAGAGTTTTTTACACAAACAAAAGTTGTGGTTGAACGCTGGCCCGGTGAGTGGTCGCGTCAATTTTGAATAGCCTGTGCTTCAGGCGAATAGAGGGGCATTCCACCTACAAACTTTTATAAACACATCAAAACTTTGAAGAGATTGTAAATGTAATGCCATTAACAACTTTGTCACACCCATTTAGTGTAAATAACAATAATAATTTAAGTAGAACGACGTAAGTAAATGTAAGTAATAGGCATAAAACAAGGGTATAAAACACCATAAATATCCCTATACCTTACTTATATGTATGTTTATTTACTGGAGTTTACTTAAATTAAATTCAAATTTTATTGAGAATAATCAATTAATGCTGTTAATAGGAAAAGCAGTGAATAGCGGAGAGAAAAAACGATGAAGGACCTTTATCTGTTGGCAGCAGGCTTGTTAACAGGATTGGCAATACCAGCATCGGCTCTCTCACAGTTGTCAATTATCCAACGAGAAAATCATGAAGTGCTGTGGGATTTTCAACAGGATTCACAGCCAATACTTGGCGAGAAAATAGTCCCAACTTCTAACATCTCCCTCCCAGAATCGAGCAACCATAAGTTGCAAGTGCCAGTAAAATCATCTCTCAACTCAAATTCCCAACTAGTTAACCACCAACTGATATCTGGCAGCCAACTTTATTACCAAAGATTAGCGGCACTGAGAATCGGTCATAGCTATATGCGATCGGCTGATGATGAATCGCAGTCATTGTGGGAGTCAGCAAGGAAGCATCAACTAACATATCAAGATTGGAAAAGCTTACTTGCTATGGAAGCCAAAGCGATGGCTCAAGGTCAAGGTACAAATCATCTGGACATCTTAGTTGGTGATTCTTTAAGTATGTGGTTTCCTAAAGAAAAACTGCCTACTGGTAAATTGTGGCTGAATCAGGGAATATCTGGAGATACTTCCGACGGTATATTAAAAAGATTGTCTGCTTTTTCGGAAACCAGACCAGATGTCATTTACATCATGGCTGGGATTAATGACCTCCGAAAAGGTGAGACGGATGAAACTATTTTACACCATCACCGCCTGATTATTCGTCAGTTACGGCACACTCACCCAAAAACTCAAATTATCGTTCAATCAATTCTGCCTACGCGCCTACCCACAATTCCTAATAGCCGAATTCGTCAACTTAACTATCAACTAACCCTGATTGCCAAACAAGAAGGAGCTAATTATTTCAATCTTCATAA
>CAZZYE010001053.1:0-3122 GCA_964658145.1 uncultured Stigonema sp. | reverse complement strand
TCATAACTCATAACTCATAACTCCTCACTCTGAGAGACTTCCTGAAGGAGTAGATGTTTTTAGTGCCAAGGCATGAATCGCTTCACTGGACATCGCTTGCTGCAACGCACTATAAACTAGCTGGTGCTGTTGCACTAGTCTCTTGCCTGCAAACTGCGATGAAACTACTGTGACTTGATAGTGGTCACCGCCACCAGTCAAGTCTTGCACCTGAACTTGGGCGTCTGGCATTTCCGCCTTGATCATTGCCTCAACCTGCTGCGGACTAATCATCGCAATTCCTATAAAACTTATCTTCTATTATTCTATTCCAATCCCTGATAGGGATTCTGGCTGCCCCACTGAACTAAATCCTGTTATTTCAATCCCTGATAGGGATTTGTGTCTGGGCTGCTGCCATAAATTCTACATCAATTTTCAAAGGATCTGCCCTATGCCAACTTAAAGTTTGAGCAAGGCTAAGCATGAACACGCTCTGAACACCTATTTTTAAGAAAACCATGCACCCTCATGGTGATCATTCCATCTTATTGGTGAGATGAAGAAGGTGGGAGATAAAGGAATAACAGTAATTTGATTATTTCTTTTTCTTATGTTTACCAGAAGAGGAAGAGGAATTACTACTATCGCTAGGATCGGGGGAAGAGGTGTTAGTACTACTGTTGCTAGGAGAGGCGGAAGGAATATTACTACCCACTCCAGTATAGGGAGCATCAACAAAACCCAACTCTAACAACTGCTGGTACGCTTTTTTACCTAAATCCCGCGTCGGGTTTTGACTCTTAATAATTTGCACCAGCAACGGCACAGCTAATTCCGGCTGATTTTGTGCTCTATGCACCAGTGCTAACTGATAGGTGGCTTCATCGCGCATTTGGGCAGTTTCTAGCGCCTTTTTGCGTTGACCGTCGGCTACTCTATTGTCAATCCCAGAGAAGCTAGCGGTTAGCTCCTGATAGAAATTAGATAGCTGATTAAAAACCTGACGAGCTTCTTGGAGTTTCTTAGCAGCTTCGGGGTAATTTTGCGAAGAAACAGCACTACTTGCCTCTGCCATCAGACGCTTCCCACCGTCAACGCTTAAAAGGCTGCCGTTTGGGGCTGTTGGATGGAGGCTATTCGGAGCGTTGGGGTCAATGGGTTGTACAAGGTTTGGATGGTCTGGGAGCTTTACTTGAGCATTAACAGGTGATAGCAAGCTGAGGGCTGCTATGACTGATATGGAAGTGAAGCGAATCAAGGGAACAGTTGTAGCAAGGTTCATGAGATCAATTTTGTGCAACAACTAAACAAAACCGGGATGGAAACTTCGGGTATCTTAACTCTGTTTTGCTCTTTAACAAAGCAGAACGACATAGTACGTTTCTCTGATTTAGACTGAAAATCAGTTGAATTGGGTTCCCCTAGTTCCTGCACAGTAGCTAAAAAGACTCCAGCAATTGTGTACCAGCTATGTGGTTGCAATCTTGTTAGTTTTGTTTTTATACTACAGCGCGATCGCCACTGAACTTTCTGGACGCTTAATGCTCACCACCGATAAAATGGGAGTCACCTGCTACAATCTGGGAAACTTTACACGTAACTTCGGTGGTACTGAGGAGTGCAACACTTGTCCTATGCGAAAGTTGCCGCGCTAGTTTTGTCAGCGAATCCTGACTTAACGGCACAAAAATTGAATAAATGGGAATTAACTTTAGGAATTTAGTCAGAGCCTGTTTGTTACAACCAACAATTAACAATCAATAATTAACAATTAACAAGTTTGTGAGAGGTCATTTTCGATTCGTGATAGCTTAATTGTTGAAGTGCCTTTGCTAAATCAGTCATAAGTCGTGGGGCATCTTGTTTAACGTGACTCTTAGCGTAATCTGATACTTTGAGAGGAGCGCCAATGTGAATACTAACATCCGTACCCCACTCAGGTAATGGCTGACTGTAATTGATGGTGATGGGTATAATTTTAACTCCCAGCCCTGGTTGACTAGATTCAGCAGTCAAAGCCAAACGGGCGATTCCTGGCTTCAATAGGTGAATTTCACGATCGCGAAAAATGCCACCTTCAGGATAAATAACTAACATTTCTTCGTTTTGAAGTAATTCAACTGCATAACGGAGAGTTGAAATTGACGGGCGTTGAAGATCCACAGGAAACCCTCCCAAGCGGCGGACGAACCAGCCTTGTAACCCTTGGCACTCAGTGATAGTGATCATGAATCGCAAGTCTCGACCTGTCACACAACGACCAGTAGCGTAGGGTAGAAGCAAGGAATCCCAGCGTGCTCGATGGGTTGGTGCGAGGATAACAGGACCGGTTTTGGGGAGATGTTCTTGTCCAGTAATTCTAATCTGCCCAAAGAAAAATGGCAGCAGGAAATGACTCCCAAACATATACGCCAGAGGACTTAACCAAGGAGAAACCTGTGAATTAGAAACAGCTACCTTAGCTATTGCTGGTGTGTTAGCTGGGGTTTCACAACAGGTATTAGAAGAAGAAAGTAGCTCAATCATGACGATGTTTGGTGAGTGTTAAGTAAAATATAATGAAAGCCTTATAAATACACCGTAGGTTTTCTTCCGTCATTTGTGTTCCACTAACTGGACACTTTTACCTCTGTCCTTTAAGTGCTACTGTGTCGTCGGTTGGCAAACCAAGTTTGCAACTGTTGACGACACTTAGACTCCATAATGCCTCCAATGACACGCAAGTGGTGATTGGAAGCAGCACTATCGGGTATGTTGGCAACGGTACGAATTGCCCCGGTTTTTGGATCGTCTACTCCATAGACTAGAAGTCCTATACGCGCCTGTACAATAGCACCTGCACACATCGGACAAGGTTCCAGAGTAACGTAGAGGGTGCATTGATTCAGACGCCAATTGAGTAACGTTTTAGCGGCTTTTGCGATCGCGATAATTTCTGCATGAGCTGTAGGATCTTTGTCACGTTCCTTCCTATTTTCACCCTCCGCCAGTAAATTTTTAGATGAATCAATAATAACAGCACCAACGGGAATATCACCCGCATCACCTGCTGCTTGCGCCAATTCTAAAGCGTGATTCATCCATTGTCTATGTATAAGATATTCTGGGTAATTAATTAACATATTAAGGGAATTGCTAAT
>CAZZYE010001052.1:0-3130 GCA_964658145.1 uncultured Stigonema sp. | reverse complement strand
CCCCTTAAAAAGGGGGGAAAAAGCCCCCCTTTTTAAGGGGGGTTGGGGGGATCAAAGCCTTAACTGAACTGTATTGGCTTTTGGTGTGCAAATTCTAATCATCAAGCTGGAGAAGTTTTGTTACAGTGGTCACACAAAAACTTAATAAATATTAATATTTGAAGATAAATTGATCTATTTTCACGACATCATCGGCGAATACACCACACCGAACGCAATACGATTCGGTTAAGGTTTATTGGTGCGGATTACATAGGTAGAGACGCGATAACCCTTGTCTCTACAGGAATTATCGGTATGTAGATTATCTGATCCGAACCTTATTGACACCGAACGTGGTATTTTATCTATAATGGAAGCATCTATTATGTATAAATCTCTATCAGGGATTGAAACGAAATAAAACAGCAGTGCAGCAATCTAAATCCCGATCAGGAATTAACACCAAAGACAAGAATGCAAAGCAGCTACAAAAAAGCGCACAGCATTTAGGGCTAGTTTGCATTACCTTTTCCAAACAGGTGCGTTTCCGAACAATAACGCGCACACGCTATTTACAATTCTCCCTAGAACAACGCGAAGCTACCCTGAGAGAACTTTATCGGGATAACCTGCAGCGCTTAGATGGAGGATTGTCTTTTTGTCAGGAACATCAACTTCAGCTTTATCGCATGCCCTCTGGTTTATTTCCCCTATGTGACTTAGAGGACGAAATCGGCTCTAATATATTAGAGGAAATGAGCGCGGATTTAGCTAAAATTGGGCAAAGAGCGGCAGAATTGGGCGTCAGAATGGTACTGCACCCGGATCAGTTTGTAGTGCTAAGTTCGGATAAACCAGAAGTGGTGGAAACAAGTATCAAAATTTTAGAACGACACGCCCGCACACTGGATTTACTCGGTTTACCACGTTCCTCTTGGTCATTGATGAACATTCATGGCGGTAAATCCGAACGTGCCGATCAACTGGTGCGGGTGATTTCGGAACTCCCAGAACCCATAAAAAGCCGCTTAACTTTAGAAAATGACGAACACTCTTACAGTGCAAGTGAAATTCTAGAAGTTTGCCAACGCGCAGGCATACCACTAGTATTTGATGCTCATCACCATATTTGCCATGAACATTTAGATAGTTACGACGATCCCAGTGTAGCAGAAATGTTTTATGCAGCACGAGAAAGTTGGGATCACCCGGATTGGCAGTTAGTTCATATTTCCAACGGTGAAGAGGCTTTTCAAGACAGAAAACACAGCGACTTAATTACCCATATGCCAAGTGTGTATAGAGAAGCACCCTGGATAGAAGTCGAAGCTAAACAGAAGGAAGAGGCGATCGCCCATTTGCACTCTTGGTGGGTTATTGGCAACGAATGAAATAAAGGATGTAACAGATTCCTCCAATGGTGAAACTCACAGATAAAGCATCCGCTACATCCCGTACATTCACCGTTGCCAAGTGTGTGTCTGGGTATAGGATAATTAAAAAATTATGGTAATAGCAATTGATTTTGGCACTAGTAACACAGTCGTTGCTCGCTGGAACCCCGTAACCCAGCAGCCAGAAACGCTTAACATACCTGGTTTATCAATTCAACAAAGTCTGAATCCTCCATTAATTCCCAGTTTGGTTTATGTTGAAGATGCTGCACGGGGACAAGTTATAGTCGGGCAACAAGTGCGCGATCGCGGTCTTGATTTGAAAAACGATCCGCGATTTTTCCGCAGTTTTAAACGCGGGATCGGTGCAAGTATCCAAGGTTTCTTACCCGAACTAGATAAACAGACAGTCACCTTTGAGCAAGTAGGACAATGGTATCTCACCCAAGTGACCTCGCAATTGACATCGCTGCAAGGTGATTTAGAGTCTCTGGTATTAACCGTACCTGTAGATAGCTTTGAAACTTATCGTCACTGGTTAGGACTCGTTTGCCAAGCCCTCCCTGTAGAACAAGTGCGGATGCTGGATGAACCCACAGCTGCTGCTTTGGGATATGGCATGGCAGACCAAGAAATTCTCTTGGTGATCGACTTTGGTGGCGGAACGTTAGATTTATCCCTTGTGCAGTTAGATAAAAGCGTGCAAGCAACTCAAAAACCCTTGGGATTCCTTCTTAAGTGGGGTAATAAGTCTTTAAGCGATTCAAAGCAAAAAGTAAAAACCGCCCGCGTACTGGCGAAAGCTGGACAAAATTTAGGCGGTACTGATATTGATAATTGGCTGGTTGATTACTTTGCCAAAACTCAAGGGTTGGCGGTAAGTCCCCTAACAATCAGATTGGCAGAACGCTTGAAAATTCAGCTATCAACCCAAACTCAGGCGAGTGAAGTTTACTTCAACGATGAGACATTTGAAAGCTATGAACTAGAAATTAACCGCGACACCCTAGAAACTATCCTGCAAGAACACTCGTTTTTTGAGTTATTAGATGAGTCGATGATGACTCTTCAGCAGCAGGCGCGACGCCAGGGAATCGAAACTTCTGATATTAACGCAGTTTTGTTAGTCGGCGGTACTGTGCAACTACCAGCGGTACAAAAATGGGTAAAGCAGTACTTTGAACCAGACAAAATTCGTTGCGAACGTCCTTTTGAAGCGATCGCCCAAGGCGCTTTACAGCTGGGGCGGGGCGTAGAACTGAAAGATTTTCTCTACCACAGCTACGGCGTCCGCTACTGGGATCGCCGCCACAAGCGCCACAACTGGCATCCGATTATTAGGGCTGGGCAGGCTTTCCCGATGAATCAGCCAGTAGAATTAGTCTTGGGCGCTTCTATAGAAAGTCAGCCCAGCATTGAATTGATTATGGGAGAATTGGGAGCAGACACAGGCAGTACTGAAGTTTATTTTGATGGCGATCGCCTGATTACTCGCCGTCTTGACAGCAATCAAACTAGTATCAAACCCCTTAACGACAAAGATGGCGCCAGAACAATTGCCCAACTGGCACCGCTTGGTTATCCAGGAAGCGATCGCATCAAAATTTTCTTTGAAGTTGATGAGCAAAGATTTTTGCGAATCACGGTCGAAGATTTATTGACTGCTGAAACGTTGATGGAAAATCAACTCGTGGCAAAGTTGAGTTAAATCAGCTTCTCGTCACATTGTCAGGGCGCGGTTTCCGCGCCCCTAC
>CAZZYE010001051.1:0-3132 GCA_964658145.1 uncultured Stigonema sp. | reverse complement strand
CAGGAGCGCCCCTACAAACGGTGTGGTTCATTTAGGTGAAAATTGCTGTAAAAGCGCAAAGCGCGAATTGGGCTTTCTGCTACTAAAATTGTAAAATTAATGTAATTGCTACATTAAATTTAAGACTAAGTAAATTGTTAACGCCACCCTTTCCCAGGAAAGGGGAAACTGGAAAACAATCAAGAGGGAAGGCCAGTGGCTAAAAATCAGTCCAAACAGCGATCGCAGCAGCATGTGTCCAGCACAAAGTCAACAGATGAAAGCTCCTTTGACATGCAACTGCAAGAATTGCTGAAGCAGAAAAAGTATCGTCAGGCATTAGAAGAAATCAAAAAAATTCAGCGATCGCAACCTGAGATCGAATTCACTCCTAAAGAATCGGAGATTTGGTTATTACGGGGTCAGCAGGAATTCCAAAAGCAAGATTTCAAACAGGCAGAAAAATCTTTCAGACGCGCTCTGGAAATGGGTCTGGTTGGAGAAGTTCATTACTGGCAAGCTAAGTGTCTGCTGGAATTGAATCAATTGGATGCAGCTTTAAGAGTGCTCCGTGATGCTTTTGAGTCCGATACCCTGACCAAAGACTACAGCATCTGTTATCTCAAACTCCTGTTACTTAAAGGAGATACTGCCACAGTTGAGCAGTTAATCACCAAAGAATCCAAAAGGTTTAGCGCCGCCCAACTCCACTGGGTACAGGGAGTTCTTTCCCTGAAGAATGGACAATCGCCAGCAGCTTTGGCATCTTTTCAGAAAATTAAGCGTCCCATGACGCCGGGAGATTTACCGATCGCCTGGATTGTTCACACTCAGCAGGCGATCGGTAATTGGGATGCTGCCGCTAGTATTTTGGGGTTGCAATTATCCAGAGCATCCTATGGCAGACCAAAGTACTTGGAACATCCAATTTTAGAGCGATTAGCTTCTTTCCAGCAGGCAAAGACAAAACTTCTACCCTTGGAAGAAGAAAATCTACAACCAGGAAATAAGGTTACCCAAGAGGCAATGACGGCGCTGGCTGTATTGCAACACATTGACGAGGACAATCACCATGATGCCGCACATGTGCTGCTGCAAATGGAGCGACGTTCCACTCGCTTTCCAGAACTAGAAAGTCTTCGTGTACCGCTGTTGACCCTAGCAGGTCAACAGGCACTTACCCAAGGACAAATAGAATGTGTGGAACTATTTTGGCAGCCGTTGTTGACAGAACAGCCTTTTAACCCGCAACTAGCAGTCAACCTGTTAGAAGTCTTGGAAGTTAATGATTCCGATCTTGAACGCCAACGTCTGTTGACCCGTTTGTTGAAGTGGTTAGAACACGAAGGCAAACAAAATCCCCAAGAATGGTCAACAGAACGATTGAAATTAACCCTAGCTCATCTGCACTGCCGGATGGCAGATGCTTACATGGCACTGGATCGCGATCGCGCAGCTTTGGGATCTTTGCAACAGGCAGAACGCATCTGTCCCACATCTTGTGAGGTCATTGGGCGGAAGGGACTAGTTGCTGCCGCACAGGAAAATTATCAAGAAGCAATAGCACTGCTCACCCAGGCACTAGAAGGTGGGTGTCGGTACGAAGAAGTTTACGGTATTTTACTGAATTGTTGGGACGAACTAGAAGACAAGCAAGCACGCAATGAAGCGCGTCGCCGTTTTGGTAAGTACTTTGACGATATCACTGTTGATACTGAAGTTGAAGTGTTGCCTTGGGTGGAAGCTCTGTCTACACTAAGTTATCCCTTCTTTAGCCGTTTGGTTCAGACAGGGGATAAAAAAGATCCGGCTCTGCGTGCTTGTCGTATTTTTGTCAATGCAGTACAGAGTCCTCCTAACTCTGGCGGTCGAGTGTTATTAAATCAGGTAGCAGCAGCCCAAGAATGGGAGACTCTTCTCCAAGAGTTATCTATTAATGAGCAAATTCCTGTATTGCAGGCGATCGCTATTTCTATCCACCTATTTGCCAAACGCGAAAAAGGCATCGCAGCTTTAACAAATCAGTATATTCAAAAGCTGTTCCAGCTATCTACAGAACATCCAGAAGCTAGAGTCGCTCATCTTGTTGTTTTAGCCGTCAAAGAAAGTAATCCCCAAAAACTGGATGTGCCTCTACGTACCTACCTCGATATTATGCCCCAACCAGGAAATGCTCTGGCAAACATTCAGTTGCAAGTGCGCCGCTTTGGCTGGATTAGAACCCTAATACCTACCCTTGATGAAGCACTGCATCGGGAACCCCAAAACCCCCTACTTCTATTAGCTAGAGCTACTACCTATCCTGTCAATCACCCGAACTACGAGCAACTGAAGCAACAGGGATTTGAATTAGCCCGTCGCCTGCAAGATGCCAAAGCATTACAAGCCTTTCGGGAAGAACAAGCGTTTCTCTCTGAGAAAGAACAACAGAGCATAATGCCAGACCCAGAGACATTTGATAATCTAAACTTGTCAGATATTGACGATTTACTAGAAGGAATGATCCGGAAATTTTTTGGCAGCAAAATGCCCAAAGCTGAATTGGAGCGAATGCTTCCGGAAATCAAACAGATGATGCTCAACAATATGCCCAACTTCCGTACAGACGTTCCGGCGGAACGTCTCTTCTTAGATGATGATGATGACGAAGAAGATGAGCCAGACTTAGACTCTATATTTGGCAACTTACGACCACCTTCCAGAAAGCAAAAAGGTAGAACAAGAGGAGGCTTTCAGGAATTATTTTAATTTTTAATTTTTAATTATTTATGACGAACCACTACGAATGCTTAGGAATTTCTCCAAGCGCTACTTCCGCCGAAATCAAAGCGGCGTATCATGCCAAACTACGGGAATTTCCCGCCCATAATTATCCAGAGGAGTTTAAGGCAGTTCGAGCCGCTTACGAGGCACTTCGCAAAGGAGAAACAACTCAACATGAGGATTTCTTTAAAATGCGTCCCCTGCAAGCAGAACTTGACCCAAATGTGTTGAAACAGGTGCGAGAAAAAGCGATTTCTCAACTAGAAGTTAGTCTAGATGATTTAATTCGTGCCACATTTTAATTGATAACTGCTAATGGAAGACTGGCTAATGGCTAATTGTAAATGGTTACCGTTAGCGATTAGCAGTTAGCAATTACCAATTAGCGAT
>CAZZYE010001050.1:0-3139 GCA_964658145.1 uncultured Stigonema sp. | reverse complement strand
AATTCGATGGACATCTCCCCGCTCAAGAGTATGCTGACCACCTGTGCAAGTGGGCAGGGATGACAAATTTGCTGGCAGGCGTGACCCAAGACTACATGTGCGAAAAAGCCGTTTTGGAGCTGAATAATACCACAGTTGCCAAACAACAACGCAAGACGATCGCCCGCTACGACGAACTACTGCTACTCCTTAAAGACTCCGGTATCTACCTTATGCCCGTTTTGCAGGGATATGAACCGGAGGAATATGTAGATTGCATACGACAATATAGCGCTCGCCTACTTCCCGGCATGTGGGTAGGCGTTGGCAGTGTTTGCAAGCGAAATGGTAACCCTCGCGCTATTCTGCTCGTATTAGAGGCGATCGAGACGGAGCGACCAAACCTTAAGCTGCATGGGTTTGGTTAAAAAAAAGAAGCACTGGGTGTTCCTGAAATTCAAGAGTTACTTTTTAGCGCAGATAGTGCTGCCGCTGGCTTATCCAAGGGGAGAGGCTCATTGAAGTACAAGGGATCTTCGACCCCATCACAAACCTTGAGTACGAGAAGCTGATTTATGAATCTTACCTGCGAACGAGCGACACCCAAGAGCAGGAGGAGGCTTGTTACAAGGCGATCGCCCGGATTGAAGCCTCTATCAAAAGGATAAGGAAAAGGGGTTCTCAAATTAGTAATCCCAAAGAACCAAGTGGTACGCTCTACTACTTTTTCCGAGACAAGGAGCGCAAGGTTAGCACGATACACTATCGCTTTAAGGTGAAGGTGGATGGAAAATGGAAAACGATTTCCTATCATGTTTCGATAGAGAAATTGCCTATTGTGGAAAATGCTATTTTTCTAAAAAAAGGGTCTTTTTACATTGTGACCAAAATCTTTAATCAGTGCTGGAGATGGTAAGAGCGCAAAATTCACTAATCAATCATAAATAAAATCTCATGCAACAGATTCAATTGACATTGTTTGACGCTGCCAGTTGTCAAGCCGACAAACCACTACCTATCAATTACATGCCAAACTTTCTAAGTCTGGAAGATGCCGATAAGTCTTTTATATACTGCCAGCAGAAACTGGCGTGGCAACACAATAAAATTAGGATTACACGAAAATGGATACCACTGCCCCGACTTGAGTGTATGTACGGGGACTCGGAAGTTTTGTATACTTACTCGAATAGTGTACAGTTGAAAGCCTTGCCTTGGACTCCTCAACTCTCAACACTCAAGCGCCAGATAGAAGGCATAACTGGCTTTAAGTATAATGTAGTTATCGGCAACTTCTACAGGAGCGGAGAGGACTACATTGGATGGCATTCGGATGACGAGCCGTCAATGGGAGTGAACCCAGCAATCGCATCCCTTAGCCTGGGCGCAGAGAGAAAATTTCAAATACGCTCCAAACCCAAAGGGGAGATCAAAAACATTTGGCTTCAGCATGGTAGCCTGCTGCTGATGAAACCAGAATTTCAGGAGAGCTATTTGCATCAGTTACCAAAATCCAAAGCAGCAGATATTCGTATTAATCTGACGTTCAGACCTTTCCTAAACCACAAATAGGATAAACTTCTTAGTTAAAGGTAGAAGGTTTGAATTGGTGGCTACGATCGCTAACATTGCCTTATATAGACTGGCTAGGTTGATGTTTGTTCGCTGCAACCGCTTAGCATCCTTTCGGTAGCGTTTAGTAATCCACAGCCCGCAGATCAACATACTCCTTCCACTACAGCACCGCTTCCACCATAGACAACCCCTGCTGCATCAGGCTTAAGACGTGTTTGTCATAACTGTTAGCAGCGTGGTTCAGGTGGTTCAGGTGCATCCCCTGAGATACCGCCCATTCCACCCCCATCCAGCGGATCAGTTGTGGCATTTAATCTGAGTATAAATACTGTGGCTGTTCAACCAGAAACTCGGTTTTCAAATGTGACACCAAGGCTTTAGAGTCAGTGCCAAGCATGAGGCGAATTTCCCCGATCATGGCATTGTATTCTGGGTAAGTTTGTTCTCCGGTTTTGGTATTAGTATCGATCTCCATCGGTTGCACTCTTGGTGGTTAAGGATTGACACCGCTGCTACCCTACCCAATCTCCCCCTGTTTTTTCTGCTTTCCATTTCTCCACCAAGATGCTCAGTTGTGATACCAGCAGCACGAAAGAAGGCAGCGAGCGCTTTTGAGTGCATCACATTAACCGCAAAAAGTATTGTTTTCTTATACAGGGTCATAAATCAATCTACTGAAGTGGCTTCTAAGGGCGCTATCGCCTACGGTTCCCCCGCAGCGAGCTTTTGGCGATAGCGCCTCTGGATGGGAGTCGTTTGCGATCGCATCCTTGAAATACCTAACCTCAAACTCTCAAAGAGCGGAATGTCGGATTGAAGACCAACGTTTAAAGCAGACACGGGCGGGTTTTAACCCGCTGTTAGCTTGAGCAGAACGCTTAGAAACAAGGACAAATCAGCATAGCTCCGGTAGTCTTCAGGCGCTCTTGATGGCTTAAAGTAGTATTAAAAATTTGTGTAAATAATACTTTTTGGGCTAACTTTCTTTTTTTAAGAGCAATGTTAAGCAAAATGGTATTATTTTATTGGGTATAGACAGGTTAATTGCATTACTTATGCCAGCAAGTAATACAAATTACCCAATATACTCCTACCACACTTATAGGTGAAGCCAAAATGTATATTCCTGAAATTACTGAAAAGCTTTTAGCAGCAAAAAAAGCAAAGCAATTAACCTTTCTAGATTTAGAAAAAGCTCTAGGAGATGACGAAGTATGGATTGCATCTGTTATGTACCGTCAGGCAAGCGCTTCACCTGAAAAAGCAAAGCTATTGATTGAGACACTGGGTCTTGACGTAAGCTACGCCCAAGCCTTAACGGAATGCCCGATAAGAGGCTTAGGTCCAGTTGTGCCAACAGATCCTTTTATCTATCGTTTTTATGAAGTTATGCAAATATATGGACTACCTTTAAAAGAAGTGATTCAAGAGAAGCTTGGAGACGGAATCATAAATACAACTAACTGTAGTTTAGACGTAGAAAATGATGGGAGATTTGTAAAAGTTATTATGTCTGGACAATTTATTCCGTACAGAAAATGGTAGGTAGCACCCTGAGTTAAAAATGTGAAAATAGTAGAGAATT
>CAZZYE010001049.1:0-3140 GCA_964658145.1 uncultured Stigonema sp. | reverse complement strand
GCGTCTCTACAAAGGTTATCGCTCTTGTAAATTATCTTATCCGAACCGTATTGGGGGTGATAAAATCAAGCGTGTATAGTTTTTACCAATCTCCATCTACCCGAACAGATACATTAAATGTTTAGTAGCTTATGACTTCAGTTCTACAAGTAGGCGATCGCACGATTACTGCCGATCAAATTGTTCCCCTACTCAAGCAGTACGGAATAATGCCGCAGTTGCTGCGAGAGATTGTTATCGACGGTGCAATTGCTAATTTTCCCCTGACACAAGAAGAAACTATGCAGGCATATAAGCAGTTCTACCAAGAACAGAAGCTTAATGCTGAAGCAGAATTGCAAACATGGTTAGAAGCCAATGGGCTAGAACGCGAACACTTAGACTATTTAGCTACCCGTAATATCAAACTAGAACGCTTCAAGAAACACACTTGGGGAGACAAGCTGGATTCCTACTTCCTTCAACGCAAGGCAAAGTTGGATCGAGTCATTTATTCTCTCATTCGAGTCAGCGATATTGGTATTGCCCAAGAGCTTTTCTTCCGAATTCAGGAAGGAGAACAAACATTTAGCAATGTTGCTCGCGAGTATTCTCAAGGTGCTGAAGCCCAAACAGGTGGCATACTTGGTCCAGTGGAGTTGGGAGTTCCCCATCCAGTTTTAGCAAATCTTTTGGCAACAAGTCAGCCAGGTCAGCTTTTGCCACCAACCCGTTTGGGAGAATGGATTGTGATTGTACGCTTGGAAAAGTTTCTTCCAGCTCTTTTAGATGAAGCAACGCAGCAGCGACTGATCAACGAGTTGTTTGAAAACTGGCTTAGAACTCAGGTACAAGAGTATTTACAAAAAAATGCTCTTGTTTCTACTGCTAAAGACTCCCTGTATCTTGACGGCGACTAAAGCTGCCCGTCTCGTGTGCACGTTTACTACCTTAAGGCAGGTAGCTTTGTGGAAAAATTAAATAAAAAGCTGCCAGTAATCCGTAGTTAGCTTTGTGGTTAAGGAGTTTCACTGATCTCAAATGGTTTTTTACTTAGATATAACATGAGTAAGTTACCCTTTTTGATGATGGCATGAGCCTGGAAGCCTTACTCTGCTGTGTGAGCTATGAATCTTTTACTGACTACTGATTATTCTGTCGGGCTAAATCAAATCTGCTCCTATGTTTGTCAAGCAATTATTGCCATTCAAGAGCAAGAGCCAGAATTACTACTCGAAAGATACAGGAATGTAGCGTGGCGTGGCAGTCGCAATCAGTCTATTTTAACAGAAAATTTAACAGAAGTACTCAGCCACATTGTAGACTTGGATGCATTGCTTCAACAGTTGCAAAGGTTCCTGAAAGCTTTGCTAATTCCTGAAGCTTTCAATTCACCGACATTTCTAGAATTACTGAAAAAAATTCGTCAATTGAATTCACCGAACCTGACTCTAAATGGCTTAGCAAGTCCCGAAGTAGAGTTATCTGATAAAGTTACGCCTAATGGTAGCGTTGTGTCTTTGCAGCAGCAAGGAATAGCAGTTTTACTTCTGGATGCAGAAAATATACAATTAAATACTGAAACAGAACAGCGTTTAACAACACTTTGCACTTGTCCTCTTCAAGTCAAGATTGCTTTTGCAAATTGGCGTTGTCTGGGCAAACTAGATGTTGAATTTCATCAGCGTGGCTACGACTTGATTCATGTGCCTGCTGGTAGGGACAATGCTGATGGAAAAATGATCGCAGTTGGCTTGTCTATTCATGAGCGTTACCCAAAAGCCAAGGAAGTTTTAGTCTGTTCCTCAGACACGGTGATGACTAACCTGTGCAACCATCTCCAGCAGAATGGATTAGTGGTGCATCGAGTTAGTAAGCAGGGAAGCAATATAACAATATTAAATAGCCAAAATGGTGAAAACCAAACTCCGATACCTTCACTCTTAGAATTTATAAGTCAGATTAAAGACATAATTAGAGACGAGGAAGTACGTACATCAAATCAATGGGTCAAGCTATCTAAAATCTCCTCAATATTCCATACAAAGTACAACCTTCCCATCAATCAAATTGTGTCTCATCACCTTCCTGGTAAGACAGCCAAGGATATTTTTATCAACAAATCTGAGTTTGCAGTATACCAATTGCCAGAAGACACGGAAACTTACTTGGCGTTGTTTAAAATGCCTCAGCCAAACAACAAAGTTGAGACTAAACTTGAGACTAAATCAGATTTGGAACAGGCATTAGTTACAATTATAACTTCCTTAGTAGGTATAAGTCCAAACAGCTACATTTCTGTCCAAACTTTAAGTGGTCAATTTCACCAGCAGTACGGTCAAGGTATTAAGAAAATATTGAAAAACTTGGATTTGAACGCTAATTTTCCCAGTTTTTTGAGTTCATGCAGTTCTTTTCAGCTTCAAAAAACAGGCGATTCTTGGCAAGTCGCCCTACGGTAAGCCTCAGTCTAAAAGTACAAACTTAATTTTTAGCCTATGATTCAGTATTATGTAAAAGGATATAAAGAAATGTAAATCATACAATGCAGGATAAAGTGGTTGTTGTCAGTGCCACCGATGGTATTGGTACTGAACATGTACAGGTGGACATTCTGATTTCCAAGGCGATCGCCCAGTTTGGTGACATCGACTGATGAATATTGAACACGTTCACTTCTATGTAGAAGATGCCCTCGCGTGGCGCGATTGGTTTGTCAGCCATCTAGGTTTTCAAGCTGTAGCCGATTATGCTATTCCCTTTTATGAGTCGAGTCACACCTGCACTGAAGTCGTAAAAAGTGGTTCCGTCTACTTTTTGCTGTCTTCACCGCTTTTACCCATCAGCCCTGTGGCTGAGTTTCTGCGTCAGCACCCGCCTGGTGTGGCAGATATCGCTTTTGGTGTCGAAGATGTGGAAGCAGCGATCGCCCTAGCAAGCGCACACGGTGCTAAAGTCCTACAAACCATCCAGCAACATCAACAAGGTGCTGTCAAAGTCAAGTGGGGCAAAATTTCTGGTTGGGGTGGGTTGTCGCATACGTTGATCGAAATGGCAACGGATGACATAACGGATGTAACGGATGATTTAACTGTGGGTTTTATAGATCAAGCATCCGTTACATCCGCTACAACATTGGCAACGGATGACATAACGGATGT
>CAZZYE010001048.1:0-3145 GCA_964658145.1 uncultured Stigonema sp. | reverse complement strand
TAAGTAAGTCGGCGTCAATAGATCATCATTGGTTCGTAGTTGCGCAGAGAGCGCGTACCCCTTCGGGGATGCCGTTCGCGCAGCGTCTCCGACAGGAGAAGGCTAGACAGCGCAACTACAAGCCTTTTAAGTCATTTTACAAAAATTTACATACTTGGGATTAATCTCGCAAACTTACTTAATGTGGATTAAATAACCCGCAACTCTTGATGTAAGGTGCGTTGTCACAGTACGACACCAGCATCCTGGAAACGGTGCCGTACCACCCTACGAAAATTGCACTTCAACCAGAGGTTTAGGAAGAAGTGCTGGAGTTATAACCATCAGTACAAGAAATAGAACTAGAACCAGATTGTGAAGAACTGCTGGAGTTCTGATCAGATGAAACCTTGACTGAAAAACTTTGACTAATCTTAGTTTTACCATCGCCAGATGCTTTGGCAGAACTTTTTACTTCGGCAATATTCTTGCCATCTGGTGAGACTATCCGTTTAACCACAACTTGTTCGCTATCCATAATCGTACCACCTATTATGTGTCTTAAGCCTCTGACAACTCCATACCGTTGTTGCAGCGCCACCCCTCACATCTTGCACCTGACGACTGTAAGTCGCGCGCCAGTCGCCTACGGAGGGAAACCCTCCTGCAGCGCTGGCTTGGCTACACAGACAAAACCCCTTCGGGTTCGCCAGTCCCCTAGGTCGGGCTAACCCTCCTTCAGGGCTGGACTCACCGCCTAGCCTTCGGCTTCTGCTTCGCAGTACGCGGGTTTCAAATATGGGCGAAGACAGCGCAACTACAAACCTTGATTTATTTAAGCTTACTTACTTAACAAGCTAGATTCTGACGTATTTATATGGATTAACTAACTGCTGAATAAGAAGAAGTAGAAGAACTAGCGAAAGTGTTGCCGCCAGATGCTATTGAAGTTTGTTTAACAAAACTGATAGCAACGGAATTATCACCAGGATTACTGATTGCTAAATTTTTAACAATAGCATTGGTGTTTGTTGAATTACCAAGAGTTTGTCCAAAAAAATTAGCAATTGCTCTAGCACCACCACCATTTAATTGCATAGCATGCGTTTCAGGCATGGATTCCAAATAATCGAGGTCAGAAATTATCATCGCTTCTCTATTTTCATAATTTGATAACTCTTAAATCAGTAAATAGCACTACTTAGTAGTTGTCAGGCGTATAGTGGTGTAATGAGGTATAGAAACCCCTAAATACCCCTAATAAAGGGTATTTAGGGGTATTTTTAGTTTAACCTAGAGAATTGCTTTGTTTGGATCAATTATCTGGGTTTAGCTAAAGCTAAGTTCTAAGAGTTTGAAGCAGCAACGAAAGTTCCAGTTTGGCTGGAACCAACTCCAGCAATAGTTTCCTGATTTAGTGTGCCTTCAGTGCTGCTGTTCTTACCAAGTGCTTCGTTGTCGAAACTGAAATCAGATGAATTGCCCTTAACATTTGATGCTACGTTAATGTTTGCTAGCTTCGTGAAGGCATCGTTAACGTTGGTGTTAGCGTTAAAAGTGTCGGTTGCCGCTACAACAGAGTTCAGGTTTTTTGAAAAAACAACATTACCGCCAAGGATTTCTTCGGTTACAGCTTCCAAGTAGTTCAGATCAGAAATAATCATTGGGTTTTTCCTGGGAATTAATTGGTCTTTTGTGGAAATTTATTTGTGAGAATTTATTTACTTCTCACTCTTTAAATATAGCTTATTCATTTTACAAGTCAACTATGTTTTCAGTTCTTTTCAGACATAATTGTCTTAAATAAGTCCTCAAAAATATCCAGTATTTACCCATATTAATTCTCAAGTAATTAGCATGCCAAAAATGGCAGTAAAAACAATTTTCTTTACTGCCTATAAGCAATTTATATCATGTCAATTTGATTACTTATTAAAAGTTATTGCGAGCACAACGCTAGTGAAGCAAAGCAATCGCGGGCGTTTGGAGATTGCTTGACTTCGTACCCTTCTCAATCGCGGAGACGCTGCGCGAACGGGAAGGCCGAACGCCTACGCAATGACTACTGTTCAACCGGACATGATACTATTGATAATTTTTTCTACTTTGAAAAGCTTGTAAAGCATGCCGATAAAAATTATTTCTGAGAATTAGTATCAAAAAAATATCATGCTTAGCTATATATTTACTGTGTTTTAAATCCTGATTTTTGACAAAAAAATACCCTATTTCCACCCTATACCGGGCGGATTCTTCCTTCACAAAAATGTTAAGGTAATTAGCTATTTATTTTTAGCTAATAACAGACTTAAGCCTGCTTCAGCAGTTCTGACTGTGGTTGTAAATTGGCATCCGAGTCTAGCTGAGTGACAATTTCTATGCTCTGGATTTGTTGCTTTAACCAATCATCAAACAATTCTGTAATGATTTTTTGGCGCAACTCCTCATCTAATTGAGGTTGAATGATTTCTTCTACCCAAATTAGATACACTCCTTTTGGCGTAGTAATTGGTTTGAGAATCTGAGGCGGATTTGCAGCAAAGACAGCCGCCGCGATCTCCGGGCGAAAATCTTTGCGGTATCGGAGTCCCTGGTATCCACGAGAACGGCGGAGTTCTGGTTCTTGGATATATAAACGAGCGATTTCAGGAAAACTGATTTCGTCTTCTTGCAGGGCATAAAAGAGTTCTAAACCCAAGTCTCTATCATCGAGGATGACTTCATAGGTGACGGCGGCGATATAATCTAGTTGGTGTTCATAAAAGAACCGTTCGATGTGATCCGAAAATAGATGATTGGCTAACTTCTTCCTCAGGACTTTGTTGTGGACTAATTCTTCAAATTCATCCAAAGATAGATGATGTTTTTTTAGCCATGTCCACGTGTCTTTAGCTTTTACGAGTTTCTGGGCTAACCGCAGGCTATCTCCTTCAAGCTGTAGTTCTTCTGGAGAGACTTGAATCCCAGCTTCTTGGGCTGCTTCGACAATAATTTTTTGAGTAGCGATCGCCTCCACGACACCAGGAACTTGGCAGGAAAGTTTAATGCTCTGAATTATATCTGAACTGGAAATGGTCAAAGGTTTTGACATAAAGAAATATTGCTAATTGCTAATTGTTGATTGTTAATTGCTAATTTTTGCCATTTGCCATTAGCTATTAGCCAT
>CAZZYE010001047.1:2733-3146 GCA_964658145.1 uncultured Stigonema sp. | reverse complement strand
CCCTTGCCTCCCTTGTCTCCCTTGCTCCCCCTACTCCCCAAGTCCAATTCTCTAACAAACGGGTGCTACCGAAACCACCTCTTGCACAGAGAATACCGCGACAATCTGGGTCTTTCCATGCCGTTGCTAGCTGGTTACGACGGGTTTCGTCTGTTCCTGCTAAATACCCCCATTTGTCATCTACCTTTGGATATACTTCTACTTGATAGCCACGCGATCGCCAAATTTCTACCCCTCGTTGGAACGCCTCTAATTCTCGCAAAGCACCACTAGGGGCAATAACTCGTAATAAGTCACCTGGTTTTAAGGGCGGCGGTATAATTTTAGATTTTAGATTTTGGATTTTGGATTGCATGAATAAAGTTAGGAGTTAGGAATAAAGTTATTAAGAATCAGGAGTTAAGACAATTTAT
>CAZZYE010001047.1:0-2723 GCA_964658145.1 uncultured Stigonema sp. | reverse complement strand
TCTAAAATCTCGTTGAACCACTTTTCAAAGCGATCGCCTAGTGCTTGGAGAGAAAAATCTACTTCCGCTTGTGTGCGGCAAGCTTGACGGTTGATTTGGTCTAGACGGGAAATAGCATCTACTAAGCCGACAACACTATCAGGTTCTACCAAAAACCCAGTTTTGCCATCTTGGATAATTTCCGCTGGACCGCCGCGACTATAGGAAATCACTGGCACTCCACAAGCAAGGGCTTCAATTGCCACATTCCCGAAAGCTTCCATCCAACGAGGTGTCATCAATAACGCCCGACACTCGCGTACGACCTGCTGCATTTCAGTTGTTGATAGAAATCCCAGATATTCAAACATGTCATTTGGGTAATTCTGGCGAATCTGCTGCCAGTATAATTCATCCTGAATTTTACCCATAATCTTCAAAGGAATTTTAGTAACTTCTGCTACAGCTACCGCATCCTCCAAACCTTTTTCTGGAGAAATTCTACCTAACCAAGCTAACTGTTGTTTCGCTTGAGCACAAAACTGGTAAAGCGATAAATCAATGCCACTACTTAAATAATGTATTGGCGGGGTTAAACCAGGAAAACTTGCTGCTTGTGAAGGAGTATGGAAACCAATCGTACCAGGAAACTGCTGTGCTACAAGTGCAATAATTTGGTCGAGAGCGTTGGAGAGTGAACCCATACTGACGAGGTGGGCGATGGGACGGTTGAAAAAAGGAGTCAGGTAGAACGGCAACCAATCATAAGCAAAATTCACAATCAGATCGTAGTCACCCTGAACTTGACGAGCATAATCCCACATATTTGCCAAGACAGAATTTTCCGGCATGGTAATAGGATCTGTGCGTTCTTGGCTTTGGGCAATGATTTGTAAATTGCCAGGAATTTGCACGACTTGTAGAGAGTCCCATGTGGAACCAACAGGTGCTACTATTTGGAGTTTATGACTCCGCCGGATCATCTCTTTGGCAATGTTATATAGGCTTAATTCCACACCACCGCCGAGTCCCGTACCAAGTGGTCCAACGGGAGTAGAGACAAAGAGTAATTTTAAAGATTTGGGATAAAAAATCATATGTAGTGAGGAGATCAAATAAGTATATCAACAAAAATATTTACAGTCATTGAGAGCGAAGCGAAGCAATCCCAGCCGCAAGCGAATTGCTTCCCAAGCGCTGGGCACGAGTTCGCGGCGGACATTGTGTAATTAATTATGTTTACCTACTTAAGTACTATACCCACGTAGGTGAATTACAAGGGGCTTAACTTAGAAGTTTTCCGGCTGGTTCTTCTCCACTGACTCTTTTTTTTTCTCCTCCTCTGTTTCCTTTTCAGGCAAGGCACGGATACGATTCATTTGTGAAAGCGCATATCGCGCTGTTGCTTGCACTTCGGCATCGGAGTCTTGGGCTGCATGAGACAACATTTGGCTAATTTGAGCCATTGAGTCATATACGCGAGTCAAGTCGCGGATGGCATTTTGTCGCACTTGAGGGCTTTCATCTTGCAGTGACACTGCCAAAGCACGGTTCATTGGTTTAAGTGTGCGGATGCCAATTTCCGACAAAGCTGCCAAAATTAAACTGCGTTGCTGAGAGTCTGCGTGAATCATCAGATCCACCAGTGGCTGAATTGCTCGTGAGTCTCCCTGTTGACCCAAATCCCAGATAGCCTTACGCCGTTGTGTTGGATCGGGACTGTGTAAGTCGTTAATCAATTGGTCAACGATGTTGACTTTGGCAAGGCGGGAAGTTGTTTCTAGTGGCAACAATTCTGTGGGAGGAGGTGGCGTACTGTTAGACTGTTTATCAGTCTTGGTGTCTAACTCTTGTAAAGACGGCGTAACTAGTTCTGTTTTATACCTTTTTTTTGTTTCCGGTTCTGAGGTTTCTCGGTTGGGAACTTTTTTGACTTTTCTATACCATTGCACAAAATACAGTAGTGCCCCAACCATTCCCAAAACTCCGATGCCAACTAGTGACCACCACACTAAACCTTGTTGTTCTTCCTCTGGCTTTGCAATTTTGTTGTTGGGGGTAGAACTAGTCACAAGAGATAATGGTGGTTTTTTATTAGTTATTGCCTCAAGTTTCTCCCTAGTCGTCGTCCCAACAATACCGTCGGCTTTCAGACTTTTGGCTTCTTGAAAGTTAGAGACAGCAAGGTGCGTACTGTTGCCATACAGTCCATCTATCAAGCCATCGTAGTATCCTAACTCCTTGAGTTTGGTTTGCAGTTCCTCAACTTCCCTACCTGTACTCCCAAGATCGAGAATAGATTGGTTGGCAGTGTCTGTGGAACTGACAAAAGCAAGTTTTAAGATTTTGGGCGCTAGGTCATGTGTGGATGCACTTGCTGAACTGGGGTCAAATCCCAAGCAAGTCATACAGGTGATTATTAGGATTTTGGAACGGCTTAGCCTCATATAAAAAGTTTCAGCCAGAATTGGCGAAGGATGCGATCGTGGTAGCGATCGCTGTAAGCTAATTAAATATTAGATTTTTTTGACCACAATATCGTGAACACACCCTAAGCGTTACTAAAATTCAAACACATTGTTCAAGAGTTAGTTGTTAGTGGTTAGTGGTTAGTTGTCAAAAAGTACCCAACGGGAAAGCAGATCCTGCAGGAGGGTTTCCCTCCTGTAGCACCGCAGTTTCTTTCGGAGAAGAGAAGTCGCAAGGAGGGTTTCCCTCCGGGCGAACTTCGGGAAGACACTCGG
>CAZZYE010001046.1:306-3148 GCA_964658145.1 uncultured Stigonema sp. | reverse complement strand
GGGGAGTGGGGAGTGGGGAGTGGGAGTTTTCCTCTGCCGATCTCCCCATTACCAACGGGTAGTCCGATGCCAGATGCCTCAAGTCTGGGAATCCTTTCACCAGATTCGGTACGAGGGAAAGCTGTGATTTGTACCGCAGTTTCTTTCGCAGAAGAGAAGTCGCCTAGAGGGAAACCCTCGGACGAATGCTTTGCAGGATCACCAGGCGAAAAGTGCCTCAAGTCGTGGGTGTCGTCCTTAATCCCTACTTCTTGGGGATTGAGATCCCATCTTCCCATTTCCCCCGCATCGCTAACGTACTGTGCAAATAACTTCGGTAAGAGGGTGGGTGGTGCTGCTAGATGTACTTGAGCACCACTTGCCGTCAAACTCCAGATATTTGAGCGTGCCACTCGCGAGTGCAGAATATCCCCAACAATGGCAATTTTTTTATCCTTTAAAAGTTCGATCCGGGGATTATTTGGGTCAAGAAGAGTACAAATAGTAAATAAGTCTAGTAGCGCTTGGGAAGGATGCTCATGCTGACCATCACCAGCATTGAGGACGCTGACTCTTACACCTAGACGATCCATTTCCTGGGCGATCGCACTGGGTACTCCCGCCTCTCGATGGCGAATCACCATGATATCAGTTCCCATAGCCAAATACGTCTTCGCCGTGTCGAGAATAGTTTCTCCTTTTGTCATAGAAGAAGTTGTTGAGGCGAAGGTCAGCGTATCTGCTGAGAGGCGCTTAGCTGCCAGTTCAAAACTGCTGCGAGTGCGGGTCGATGGTTCAAAGAATAAATTCGCCACCACCTGTCCTTGCAAGGTAGGCACTTTCTTTGTCCGCCGCGATAACACCTCTTGAAAACTGGCTGCAGTTTGCAAAACAGTATCGTATTCAAAGGCGGTGAAGTCAGCGAGGGAAAGAATGTGGTGACGATTCCAAGTATCAGTAGGCATAATTATAGTTATCAAATTTCTACGTAGAGACGCGATTAATCGCGTCTCTACAGTTTTTTAATTTACACATGCAGAGGAAATGATACCACCTGTCCTCTATCAAAATAGATACCTGCCATCCCCAATTGCTGACAAATATCTACTATGGGGACAAAGGACGAAATGTCACGAAAAGTCAGACAATTTACCATTTCCAACAAGTTAGTCATTCGTATCCCAATGACTGCTTTGGTGTTAAGTTTAGCTCAATTGATGGTAGCGTATCGGACTAGTTGTGTAGTGATTGCTGAGAAACAACCCTTTTCAATCCTTAGATGTTTCAACCATCAAGTTCAGTGTAGCCAGCGTCCGATCGCACCAAGCGATCAAAGCTTCAGTGACTTGCAGCTTGTAGCTAACTGTCATCAGCCAGTAGGGAAAATTTGGGTTATCAGTCCCCTTCGCATTCACCTCGTCTTCAATCGCTTGGTACTTTTGCCGCAGTTGCTGTTGCAGTTCCCGGAATTGCTGCACATGACGAATGTTGTCAGCAACACCGAACCTGCTGTCCAAAGAATAGCTTCAGTAAAATTTCAATTCTCTCGACTTGAGGCTCAACAGGTCCAATCAACCAGCGTTGCAACTCCTGTTGCCCTTTGTCTGTGAGCCTATAAACGTGCCGATCTGGCTTTCCCACTTGCTCTTCGACTGATTGGGTAGCTAGCCCCTCGGCAACTAATCGTTTCAGGATGAGATAAATCTGCCCGTAACTTTCACTCCAAAAGTTGCTGGTACTAACTTCTATCTCCCAAGCGTCGAATTTCTTACATTACGACATTGATCTACGCTTGGTTTTCTGATAAATATGCTCTACTCACTCGCAGTAAATCAATGCTTCCTCTTGAAGGTGTCCGACTCATACATTTGAAAAGACAGGTTTCATCTGCAAAGGCAATCAAAGAATTGGGGGTGAGTTTCCGTCCTTTGGACGAGACACTGGGTGATGTAGTTGAGTGGTATCGCTCATCACGATTACGTTAGTTAAAAAAATGAGCGCAATGCTTATGCTCAACAGAAATGGCACTTATTTGCTAATAACTGGTGGTAATATATCAGCAAGTGCGATCGCCAACTTCGGAAACTGCAACGGTGAAACACTCGCCTCTTCTGAAAAAATGACTTCGCTTTGATAACCCTCCTGAGTAGGTTCTCGAAATATATGAAGTGTGCGGTTATTAACATCTATCACCCAATAATCTGCGATCCCCGACTGAGCATAGGCTTTACTTTTGGTTTCACAATCGTATTTAAAGCTACTATCTGCCACCTCAATAATCAGATAGACGGACGTAGTTGTGGGATGGTGGTCAGCGTAGTCGAGTGGATCAATTTTTACTACGGCGATATCGGGTTCTGGTTCGGAAAAATCATCTAACTGGATGGGATCTTGAGTGTAGACATCTGCCTGATTTTCCAGGCGATCGCGCAGAACCCTAGCAGTACGTCTAACTGTAGCAGTGTGGGCAGTTCCTTTTGCGCTCATCCTAACAATTTGTCCGGCAATTAATTCTACTCGTTCCTCGGGCTGAAAAATCCCCGCTACTGCGATCTGGTGGTATTCCTTTACTGTCCACAGCCGAAGAGGGAAAGGCGCTTCTTTTGTCTGCATGGTTTATGCACCTCATTAGTTGTTTGTTAGTTGTTAGTGAGCCAGCGCTGCAGGAGGGTCTCCCTCCGTAGGCGACTGGCGAACCCGAAGGGTTGTTAGTTGTTAGTTAATATGTATTTTAACCACTAACTACTGTAAGGGCACGGTGACCGTGCCCCTACGAACCAATCCTAACTTTTTCACTCAGCAAGTCGCTTAAGAGAACCATCAGCATATAACTCTAATGGTACTAGCTCGATTTTGCCATTAA
>CAZZYE010001046.1:0-296 GCA_964658145.1 uncultured Stigonema sp. | reverse complement strand
TAACTTGAGAGTAAACAACTTTCACCAATGGGGAATTATTCTGGTTGTAACGCAGAGACATAATTAACCTACTTTTAGAAAAATTTTGTTATTTTTGTATGCAGATCTTCTTATCTACAATTTAATCAATTTGTTTTTGGTTGTGGTTATACATTTTGAATAATTATTTTTTATTTTTAACATAAACAATTTAAAGATAAATATAAAATCAAGCTATTTTCTCTAAAGATTTGAAAAAATATATAATTTCGATTATATTCTACTAATAAGTCAAAAACCACAAGCCTATTAACGGG
>CAZZYE010001045.1:1942-3149 GCA_964658145.1 uncultured Stigonema sp. | reverse complement strand
TCTTATTCTCGTGCTGTTCGCATTGCTTGGACAAACTGCTCAAACAAATAATCAGCATCGTGAGGACCAGGACTTGCCTCTGGATGATATTGTACCGAGAACACAGGTAAGGACTTATGGCGTAAGCCAGCAACGGTGAGATCGTTTAAGTTGAGATGGCTGATTTCCACAGTATTGGCAGGTATTGAATCCGCGTCAATGGCAAAACTGTGGTTTTGGCTAGTAATCTCTACTCGTTGTTGTAAACCTGCTGGCTGATTCAAACCACGATGACCAAATTTTAGTTTGAAAGTTTCTGCCCC
The DNA here is from genome assembly GCA_964658145.1 of uncultured Stigonema sp. GTDB lineage: Bacteria > Cyanobacteriota > Cyanobacteriia > Cyanobacteriales > Nostocaceae > Stigonema. The sequence goes on along the minus strand of CAZZYE010001045.1, from coordinate 2,847 downwards.
CAGTGCATGACCTAAAATTTGGTGTCCCATACAAATGCCAAACATCGGTTTGTGACTTAAGAGCAACGCCTTGGTAGTTTCAATGCCTTCCGTGACAGCAGATGGGTCGCCAGGACCATTAGACAGAAAGATTCCATCTGGATTATATTTGAGAATTTCCTCTGCTGTTGTATCAGCGGGAACAACGATGACGCGGCAACCGTAAGCAGCCAAGCGGCGCAAAATATTACGTTTTACGCCAAAGTCAAGGGCAACAACAGTAAAGGATTTCTCAGGATTTGCCAGCAGATCTGGTTTGAATTCCCAAACTGAGGTGGTGGGATCTAACCATTCATAAACGGTTGGGGTGGTAACTTCGTGGACGAGATTTAAGCCCTTCATGTTAGGAGCAGCGCGTACCAGATCCAGCAACTCAGCCTCATCAAGAATGGACGTCGAGATGCCGCCGTTCATCGCTCCCAAGGCGCGAATTTTGCGTGTGAGGTTGCGAGTATCAATACCGTAAATACCGGGTATTTGGTACTGTTTAAGATAGTCAGGCAAAGACTGTGTAGATCGCCAATTACTTGGTCGAGTACAAATATTCCGTGCGATCGCACCCTGCACTTGAGGTTTCACTGATTCCTCATCCTCTGGATTGACGCCAGTGTTTCCCAATTCAGGATAAGTAAAAATGACTATTTGACCGCAGTAACTAGGGTCGGTTAACACTTCTTGATATCCAGTCATGCCAGTGTTAAAAACCACTTCCCCGATTGCGGTTCCTATAGCACCAAAAGACCAACCGTAATAAGTTGTTCCATCTGCGAGGACAAGTATAGCAGGTATTGCGTCAGATAGAGGCATAGGCTAGTGGTTGTTGGGTGTTAGTTGTTAGTAGGGGCGAACGGCCGTTCGCCCGTACA
>CAZZYE010001045.1:0-1932 GCA_964658145.1 uncultured Stigonema sp. | reverse complement strand
GGTTGTTGAGTGTAAAAAATAATACTATTTATTTACCAGTAATTAGGAACCACTAACTATTTCCAAATTAAGTTAATAATGTAAAGATTAATTATGCCATGAATTAATTGTTTTGGAGTTAGCAGAGCAATTAATTAAAAATTAAAAAGAAAAAATACTAAATCTTTAATAAAGTTTGAGCGACGGCAGTAGATTTGAGCGCTCCTAAACAGATACAATTACTAATAATTATGCTTCAGTCTTTTTTATCCCGTGCAACGCTCATTTTTCTATCAACAACACTAGCGGTTCTAGCTGTTGCCTGTAGAGAAGAAAAACAGATTACTGGATCTGACCTACAAGAACCGCATGCGCTGCTGGACAACAGTGCAGAAACTCCCGCTATAACAGCAGCACCACTAACTAGTCCAACATCAAGCTCAGAGCTACCGTCTGAGATGGAACCAAGTTATTTTGAGCAAGGGCTAGATAAAGCAGCCGGTGCTTTTAGTATCAGCCAATCTGCTCAGTCTACAGAAGATTGGAATTTGGTAGTCAGCCAGTTCCAAGACGCGATCGCACTCATGAAACTCGTGCCTGTCAATAGTCCTTACTTCGCTAACGCCCAAACAAAAATCACAGAATTCCAGCGCTCACTTAAATATGCTCAAAACCAAGCCACTCGCATTGTCAAACCGAAGGTAGAGGCAAAACCGCGTTCTATAGTAGTCCTAGTTCCCCAACCATATGTTACACCAAAAATCACTCGGACGTTGCCACAAATACGCACGTGCAGCGATTATAGCCATGTTCGGAACCCCAAAGAGTGTCCGACTCCAATGGGAAAACAAAAACTGCCACCAACAATGACTATCTTGCCTCCACCAGAGTTACTCAACCAACAGCAAGAAGTATTTGCAGCCCCAATTAAACGGCGAGTTGGTGGAACACCAATTATCGAAGTTACCTTCAATGGCAACCAGCAATTTGAGATGATATTGGATACAGGTGCTAGTGGTACAGTTATTACTCAGAAAATGGCTTCTTCCTTGGGAGTGATGCCAGTGGGTAAAGCAAAGGCTAATACCGCCAGTTCCAAAGCAGTCGAATTTCCGATTGGCTATGTTGATTCAATAGAAGTTGGTGGGGCGAGGGTGAATCGAATTGTGGTAGCGATCGCCGGCTCAGATTTAGAAATCGGTCTTTTAGGGCATGACTTTTTTGGCGAATACGATCTCACCATTAAACGTGATGTCGTCGAATTTCGCCCACAATCACACGGATCAAGCAATTCTACAGAAACTAGGCTAAGTGCTCCAAGTTCAACCAAGAATCGCCGTTCGATAGAATTTCCGTAATTTCACTAAAGAAAATGTTCAAAAAATCTCTTGAAAAGATTCAAGTATCAAATTGCGCATTATTTAAATTTTTACTAAAACTTAACATAATTTTAATGATAAGTTAATTTAATACTAATTCACTTTTTGTTGCAACATTTAAACCATACCAAAACTTGTAATTTTCAGGTTTTAGGAGTGGTCAATGATGTAGTCCCGGCTATATGTTACATGTAATACATCTACATGGTGGAAACAAAGGCGTCAAAATAAGAGTGTAAGCTGCAAGCATTCACCTATGGATTGGGATCACTCTCTCCTAAATACAGGCAAGTTACACTTGCTTAAAGAAGTTGTGCCTAAAGCCAACGAGATCGACAGCAACCCAAATGCTCTACTTCATGCACTTCGAGGTCTGGGAAAACTGGACTTACTAGCACTACAAGTTCCACGTCGATGGGGTGGAAAAGAAGTCAGCCAACAGACACTTCTTCGCTTTCAAGAACTGGTAGCTCGGTATTCAGGTGCTTTAGCCTTCCTGCAAACCCAACACCAAAATAGTTACAGCAGTTTTCACATAAATGAAGCACAGTTGTAGGGGCGAACGGCCGTTCGC
>CAZZYE010001044.1:0-3150 GCA_964658145.1 uncultured Stigonema sp. | reverse complement strand
AACCATCACCAAAAGTTGACAAGACCCTTAAAGAGCGTCAAATCGTTAAATTAATGATCCTCAGTAGCTTGTGCCAATTATCACCTAACCAAGCCACTGTTTTAATTAGGTGGGGTCTTAGCTTTGTAATCACAAACGCAAATCCTTGAGCCTTCTTGGCATAGTCAAAAGCTCGGTCTAATGCCTTGCCCACCTCGTTTTTATCTGGATGTGGTTTGTTGATTTCAACTTCAGCATCAGCAATAGCATTGTCAATTTTGCGACTGTCTGAAGTTGTCAAGTTTGCCAATATCTCACGCAAGGCGTTGAGTTCCCTTCGCATATCAACACTTTCGGGTGTAGGTAACCGCACTGGTTGATACTGTACAGAGATAATATTATTATCACCCGTTGTGATTGCACTACCAGTGACACCAGCATCAACAGAAACTGAGCGGTTTTGTCCCCTCTGGAGATCGCGACTCATATCTTCATTCTTGATAATAAATTTTACAGGTGCTGTCTGTGCCGCATTGGCTTGTAATCTTGAAAGAGAACTACGCTGCCTGATTTTGATGACTGGGGTTGCTGATTTTGCAATCCCCTCTAAATCAATGGAAGCACAGCCCAATTCAAAACAAACCTCATAAGGTTTGCCAGCACCCAACGCATCATAAAAGCCAACAGCAAACTTAATTGCTGCATTATCTCCAATCGCCTGACTCATCCCCATCACACAATCAATGTGTTGGTGAATTGAGTTGCCTTGGGTTTCACTATAACAAGCGTTGAGCAAAACACACTCAACATCTTCTTGAAACGATTTAAATAGCCTTGCTAGGGCTTCTGTACTTACCAGTTGCGTTTGTCCAGAATTATTTTCCAGCACTAAACCAGTACTATCTGAACCATGTCCAGAAAAATGAACAATCGTCGGCTGGTGGTCTAATAGCGCACGTCGCAAGTCTTCAACTCGTATCGCCCAAGAGGTAATAATTTCAAACTTATCGCGGTTATTAGCTCTTTTCAGAGCTACTTGAATTTCCCGTACTTCTTCATCCAAACGCAACTTACTTGTATCCTTGGGATTAGCTGATACGATTAAGATTTTTTTCACCATGATTCTGGTTTGTGGTTTAAATGCTAGTATCCAAGCCTTAATACAAACTGAGTATACTATTTTTCGTAATCTTGGAATAATTACACTGGAGGCGGCGAAAAACACGCTCTTTGTGAAGCGGCATTGCTAGAAGACGATAGTAGAAGAGTCACTAGCGGGAATAACATTACAAATAGGCATTCAATTGGTAAAAACTAAGAAAGAAAAATAGTAGGAGGAAGGAGCAATGGATGAGCGTCATCGGTACTTGCGAATCGCCCTTGTTGTTGTTGGAATTGCTTTTCTGCTTATCTATCCGTTGATGAAGATCTGGTCATCGGGCTGGTCATGGCAACCAAGTCAATACGAAGACGAACAGATGATCGTCGGCATTTATGCGACGCTCGGTGTCTTTTTACTATGGGCTTCTCGAAAACCAGAAGCCCATCTGAGTTTAATCTGGTTCACCGTCTGGTCGAGTGTTGTCCACGGAGTGATCATGGCGATACAGGCAGTGATTGATCCTGCCGAACATGGACATCTCCTCGGCGACGTTCCAGCACTGCTGTTGGTGGCAATTGTCCTTGGTTTGCTTGCATCACGCGAAGTAATGCCAAATACATGAATGGGCACGGCATAACGGCCCAAGTTATTGCCTCAAGATTGATCCTGCACCCTCGTTTTCGTTGTTGAGGGAAACAGCGATCGCTTAACGCCAGCAAACCATGAGCATCTAAAGGGAGCAACTCTTGCTGCTTCAAGTGGATCGTACAGCTATCAGGAACTGCCTCAATGTACAGGCGATCGCAGCCTGTTACTAAATCGCCGTTTCCTTCAAATTCACTTGGTGAAACATCAAGACCGGACAAATCACTCCCCGTTTTCAAACGATTGTTGATCATAGCGAAACCAGTGCAGTCAACATTTGAAGTTTTTCCCAGTTCTGTCTGTAATCAGTACACGCTGCTCAACCGCCAGCGTCAGCAGCAACGTCTGTCTCATGAACGCCACAAAGCGCAAAAGTATGGCACAGACAATCAGTTTGGCAAATCCGCGTTAGGGCAACACGTGGACAGGCTCATCGCAACAGCGGAATCTTCTGCCTCCTGCCTTCTTCAATGAGTTTTTGAACTACCCTGCCTTGCCTTCGGCAGATAAAGATGAGTCAGGGTAAAAAAGCCAAAAATAAAATTTGTATTACAAAATATTACGAAGTAAAATTACTTTTTAAGTTTTCTGTCATCCTGATAAAGACGATAAATTAGGGTCAGCTAAATAAAGACCCAAACGATTAATACCTGTATAGACATTGTAAAGCGCTGGACTTCCACTATTACGGAAGACGGCGCTTTGCTTGTGGGAAACCTATGTATACCTCTGCTATCTTTTCTGTCACCTAAATTCTGATATATTGAGTTGCTTAATGTTACGTAAAGTTAAACAAATCTTATTTTTATTTAAAAAATGCACTAATTGCAAAGAGCGTCTGTATTGGAACAATTGATTTTTGAGATGGGGTGCGATCGCCCAAGCAAAATCACTCAAGAGGCGATCGCAGTAAAGAGGTCTAGGCGATCGCTCTTGTTTTCTGGTGTTTGGTTAGCGTTACCGCCAGTATGCCAGATTTATTAAGCTTTACCAGCTTTGGGTCAATTGTTGGTAATTCATTCTGAAAAATTTAACTCAGGATAGAGCGCGTTGCTTTTTTCAAAATTATAGGGACTATACTACTTATGATGCTCAATTCATTTTGATGCACTTTCAAACTACTGGCGTTGCAACTTCTTCGTAACCGAAACTTGTACTAACCTGATAAACTGTGCCGTAGGCATCAGTTACAAGTCTATATTCATTTGTGTATCTTCGCCATGTTTCTCCTGGACACCTCCACGAAAAATGCAAAATACTATTAGAATTGTCAGGTTCTAACTCTCAACAAATTAACTATTACAAGTACGCTCAAATAAAACAAAACCGTCCCCATAACTGGTGATTGCACCCGTTGGGATAAACATGGGTAAATCTGGGCAACCTTCCCCCACCTTAAGTGTGGAGCGCCTTTCAGAGGATGG
>CAZZYE010001043.1:0-3152 GCA_964658145.1 uncultured Stigonema sp. | reverse complement strand
CTTCATCATCAATCAGCTTTCCACCGACAAATGTCTGAAATTCATTATTAATATACCGATAGCAATGCTGGCAATACTGGGGTCGCTCAAATCATTGAAAGTGTTGATAACATCACTAGCAGGACTAGGATCTGTCGTCGGGGTCACCAAAACTAGCTGGTTGGTGACAACGTTCTGTCTGCTACCTGGAAGCAATTTCCCTTCATTCTGCAATTGATCTATTTGGTCTGTGGCAGCAGAAATGAAAATATCGACTGCATCTCCTCCTTCTATTTCGTTGAGCAAGATCCCAGAAGAATCATAGTTATTCACAAACGTGATCCCTGCATCTGGGTTAGCACTTTGGTAATTCGCCTCAATTTGATTCACCGCCTCTGTTAAGCTGACGGCTGCATATACTACAAGCGTAGTGTCAGATACTGCCGGCGATAAATTGATAAACTGTGAGCCAATTACCAGCAGGAGGCTGGTAAGTGCCATACCAATCCAAGTCAGAAATTTTCTTCTTTTTAAAAAAGCCATAGTTGAGAAAGATTTTCCCTAAATTTGATTGCCTCATAGAATACTACCAACATGGGTGTAGTTAATCAACATTTTTGGTATGAAGGCATTGATCCGTGTAAAAACCTTGCTATATAAAAGGTGAGCGTAATTTTTAGGTGGAATTGACGGCATTATGCTTGAACAAAAGGCAAAAGCAACTAGTCCTCAAGCAATAAGGCGAAGTTTTTACCAACTTTATTGGAGAGTGTAGTAATAGATACTGTTTTGAGGATTAATTTAAGCGAGGATGGTCAAGAGGCAAACAATATACGCCTTTAGTCATATACCAACCAATGCCACCTAGCTGGGTGAAAGCTATGCATTGAAGAAAAATTAGGTCATCTACTCTTATGAATCGTGTACCGAGTCGAAGAGCAACGGTGAAAGCAAGTAGCCTAACGATAAAGCTTCACCACCGCTTTAATTTTACATCATCTGTTGCAGCACCGGATCTACTCACTTGGTTTGAGGTCATAGGTTACACCGTCCTGTTGTCACCAGATATTGTCTTTCTTCAGCATCGGGCAGAACGCAGTAGTTATACTGATGTGGTTTTGGCAAATCGCTTACATAGATCCTTGCAACGGATTAACCCCACAATTCCATCTGAGGCGATCGCAGCAGCTATCCGTCAAGTTACTTCCACAGATTCCGATCTGCTGGAAAATAACCGTCGCTTTCACAAACTCTTGATTGATGGTGTTGAGGTTGAATACCTCTTCAATGACCAAACAGTTCGTGACAAAGTATGGTTCATTGATCCGTCTAATTTGCTGAACAATGACTGGCTAGCAATTCATCCATTTACGGTTGTTGAAAGCGGTCATACTCACTGTCCTGATGTGGTCGTCTTCATCAACGGTTTACCCTTGGCAGTTATTGTGCGCATTGACCCAAGGAACGAAAAAGCCGCGTTCAAAACAGGTTATCAGCAAATACAGACTTATAAACAACAGATACCAACGCTGTTTGACTACAATGCATTTCTCGTTATTTGCTGCGGAAATCGCGCCCGAGTTGGTACGTTGACCTCTGAGTTGAGAGAGTTTTTGCCCTGGCACACAATTGATGGCGAAGACTTTCCACTCTCAGGATCAACTGAGTTAGAGGTGCTAGTTCAAGGCATCTTTGACAAGCGGCGGTTCCTAGATTTGGTGAAACACTTCATCGTATTTGAGGAAACCGAAGCCAGTATCAGTAAAAAGTTGCTCCGCCGCCCAAGTTGTACGATACAGAACCTAAAAAGCCCTTCAAAATTCCGTCTATGAACGCAAATTGGTACGAACAAGAACTGACCAGAGAATTCACAACACTTATCTCTGACAGTTTCCCACAAGTCAGGGAATTAGTAGATGAGTGTTATGTGAAACTTATCCAGTCTTTCTGGGGACGACCGCGTGTCCACTTTCTACCGTACATCGCGATTTATTGTCCTGACAGCATGATTACTGCTGTCAAAGCACAAATATCTGGAAGGAAGAGAAGTAGCAGAATATGTGGGATTAGTTGAGGTTGTTTGCTTGAATGCTACACACTTGTTGCGAGATCCCATGTCGAAGCTTAAGCAGGCAGATCCGCGCTTGTGGTTAGATCTGCAATTGCTTGCGACACAGTCACAAAAACACTTGCTATGAAAACCGGAATTTTCTGTAATTACGAAAATCATCATCAAGATGCCCGTCGCGCCATTAAGGAGCAAGTCGCACTTGTAAAACATGCGGAAAGTCTAGGTTTTGAAGAAGCCTGGGTGACAGAGCATCATTTCAATGAATTTAGTCTCAGCCCATCAATTTTGCTGTTGATGGCACATTTGGCAGGCGTGACTTCAAGTATTCATTTAGGTTCGGCGGCGGTGCTACTGGCGTTTCATGACCCAATCATTGTTGCAGAAGATATTGCCACACTGGATAACCTGTGTAACGGAAGACTCGCTTTCGGGATTGCCAAAGGTGGACCGTTTCCTGAACAAAACAAGCACTTCGCCGCACCAAACAGTGAATCCCGCGCCAAGATGTTGGAGGCGATGACGTTAATTCATAAGCTGTTGTATGAAACTGATGTATCGTTTCATGGGCAATATTATCAGTGCGATCGCGTCACGATTTACCCGAAACCGTTGCAGCCAGAAATTCCTGTGTATGTCGCAACTAGTGATGATGAGGGTATAGGGTTTGCTGCTGTTTATTCCTTCGGCTTGATGGGAGGAGCACCGTTTTCTCTGGATAGACTCAAAAGCAACGTTGCTAAATACCGTGCTTTTAATTCCAGTGGTGCTGATAAACTGATGCTAGCTCGCTTCTTTTTTGTCGCCCCTACCGACCATGAGGCAGTGAGTGAGGCATTGCCTTTTATTCGCACCTTCAGTCAGAAGATGAAGGGTCTTACCGCAAGAGAGCAAAATTATGGGAATGACAGTCAACACCTCAAGCCACCTAGTGGTCAAAAAAGCTCTTTTGATGAAGACTACTTGCTTGAGAACTCGATTATTGGTGATGTGGCGACTTGTCGGGACAAAATCAAGCGCTTTCAGGATGAACTCAATTTAAGCACTCTGGCGCTCAAACCCTCCTCGTTGGATCTGCAAAAAAACCTAGAAAGTTTGACGCGCT
>CAZZYE010001042.1:0-3154 GCA_964658145.1 uncultured Stigonema sp. | reverse complement strand
CTTTATGAACCTCTCAGAACTATTTATTCGTCGTCCCATCATGACGACCTTGGTGATGGTGGGTATCCTCATCTTCGGTGTGATGAGTTATCAGCTGTTACCGATCAGCGACCTGCCCAGTGTTGATTATCCGACCATTCAAGTGTCGGCGTCCAGACCAGGAGCTAGTCCTGAAACGATGGCGTCGTCTGTCGCCAGACCCCTGGAAAAGCAATTTTCTAGCATTGCCGGACTCGATTTGCTGAACTCGTCCAGTACTTTGGGGAGTACCCAAATCACTCTCCAGTTTAACTTAAGCCGTAATGTTGACGATGCCGCTCAGGATGTGCAAGCGGCAATATCAGCAGCGTCTGGACAGATTCCTAATGATTTGCCAAACCCTCCATCATACAGCAAAGTCAACCCAGCCGATCAGCCGATTCTTTATTTGTACATGTCCTCCCCTACCCTGCCGCTTTCCAAGGTAGACAACTACGCCGAAACCTACTTAGCGGAAAAGCTGTCTACTATCAGTGGTGTAGCGCAGGTACAGGTTTACGGTTCCCAAAAGTATGCGGCTCGCATTCAGCTTGATCCGCAAAAATTAGCGAGTTACCAGATTGGACTAGATCAGGTGCAAACCGCAATTCAACAAGGAAACGTGGATTTGCCCACAGGCAGTCTTTCAGGTAATTATAAAAACTTTACGGTGCAGGCAAACGGTCAATTAGAAGATGCTGGTGCTTATCGATCGCTCATCGTTGCCTACCGCAATGGTGCGCCAATCTACTTGAATCAACTAGGTCGAACCGTTGATGGTGTTCAAAACCCAAAGGTGGCAAGCTGGTATAACGATACCCGCGCCATCATTTTAACGATTCAACGGCAACCGGGGACAAATACGGTACAGATTGTAGACACAATCAAGCAAAAGCTGCCTGACTTAAGAAGTCAGATTCCAAAATCAGTTGATATCGGTGTTTTCTACGATGCGTCTCAGTCAATTCGAGACTCAGTGGATGATGTCAGATTTACTCTGCTTCTGACCATCGCCCTGGTGATCTTAGTGATCTTCCTATTTTTGCGGAATCTCTCTGCGACAGTGATTCCCAGTTTGGCGTTACCTGTATCGCTGATTGCCACCTTTGCAGTGATGTATTTGTTTGGATACTCTCTGGACAACCTATCGATGATGGCGTTGACGCTTTCAGTGGGCTTTGTCGTGGATGATGCGATCGTCATGTTAGAAAATATCGTTCGCCACATGGAAATGGGTGAACGTCCTTTAGAAGCAGCGTTGAATGGCTCTAGAGAAATCAGCTTCACGATTTTGTCGATGACGATCTCGCTAGTAGCAGTGTTCATTCCGATGCTGTTTATGGGTGGATTGTTGGGACGGCTGTTCCATGAGTTTGCGGTGACGCTTGCCGTTGCAATTCTAGTGTCTGGCTTTGTCTCCCTGTCCCTCACCCCAATGCTATGTAGTCGCTTTCTACGTCCACCCAATCACCAAAATCAAAGCCGTCTGTATCAAGCCTCAGAGTATGTGTTTGATCGCTTCCTCGCTCTCTACGATTGGACTCTCAAAAAAGCATTAAAGTATCACCGCACTACAATGATCCTATCCGGTGCGATCTTACTTGTTACCGTTTATCTACTTTTGGTAGTTCCCAAAGGCTTTATCCCCACCGAAGATACGGGACAAATCACTGCAATTACACAGGCGGCGTCGAGTGCTTCTTATGATGACTTGGTGCGTCACCAGCAAGATGTGGTTAATATCATCCGGCAAGACCCGAATGTGGATGCGGTTAATTCTAACATTGGTCCTGGTTCCAGTGCAAGTGGTAGCGGGGCAGCCGTGACGGGAAACACTGGCAACCTGTTGATTCGCCTAAAGCCTCGCACGCAACGTCAGACCAGCGCTGACGATATCATCCAAACCTTGCGCACCAAACTGGCAACTGTTCCAGGTATTCAAGTTTTCTTACAAAATCCGCCTGCGGTTCCCATCGGAACACAGCAGACTACAGGACTATATCAGCTGGCGCTACAAAGCACCGATGTCCAACCTCTTGAGGAGTACGTTCCGCAACTGGTAGCCAAGATGAAAACCCTTCCAGGACTCCAAGATGTTAACAGTGACTTGCAGTTGACGCCACAGATCAAGATTAACATTGACCGCGATAAAGCCTCAGCTCTTGGGATTACGGCACAAGCGATCGAAGACACGCTAAGAAATGCTTACGGCGGTTATCAAATTTCAACCATCTATGCAGCAAGTGATGAGTACGAAGTCATCTTGGAACTGGAACCACAGTATCAGCAAGACCCTAATGCTCTAATGCAGCTATATATCAACGCCAATGGTAGCAGTTCTAGCAGTAGTAGCACAACTGGTAGTGGTTCTAGCACTGGTAGCACCAGTAATAGCAGCTCCAGTACTGGACAAGTTCCTCTGAGTACATTTGCCAAACTAACCCAAGGAGTTGGACCGCTGATGGTCAATCACTTTGGTCGGATGAATGCAGCGACAATTTCCTTCAACCTGGCACCCAATACCTCACTTGGAGACGCCACTCAAGCCATAGACAACCTTGTTCATACGGTTGTTCCTGCTAGTATCGCCACAAACTTCCAGGGGGCGAGTCAGCTATTTCAATCTTCACTGCCCAGTCTAGGACTGTTGTTGGTCATCGCTATCTTAGTGATTTATCTGATCCTCGGTATCCTTTATGAAGATTTCATTCATCCTCTGACCATTCTTTCTGGTCTGCCTTCAGCTGGATTTGGTGCATTGTTAACACTATTAATTTTTCACGTCGAATTGAATGTTTATTCATTCATCGGGATCATGCTTCTAGTAGGTATCGTCAAGAAAAATGGCATCATGATGGTGGACTTTGCCATTGAAGCGCAGCGAAACGAAGGAAAAAGTCCATTTGATGCTATATATGAAGCCTGCCTAATTCGCTTCCGTCCAATTATGATGACCACAATGGCGGCGCTGATGGGAGCATTGCCGATCGCCCTTGGATTTGGGGCAGGATCGGAATCCCGCCGTCCTCTAGGCATTGCAGTTGTAGGTGGACTAGTGTTTTCTCAGATATTAACCCTCTATCTAACTCCAGTGTTTTTCACATACATGGAAGCGTGGCGCAAACAACTTACTAAG
>CAZZYE010001041.1:0-3157 GCA_964658145.1 uncultured Stigonema sp. | reverse complement strand
GAACTTTTTAAGGGGGGTATGTTCAGATCTTATTGGCAAAACCTACGCAGTATTGGAGTTTTAGAGGCTCTGCCTCATTGCTTGCACATGGAGGCAGAGCCTCCATTTAGGCATTCCCAGCCAGAGGCTGGGAACGAGAAAAGGTCTGGAACGACCGTTTAGTAAGGAGTTTAACCTTAAGTTGACACCAATGGGCAGTGCCGTGTCCCTACAATGTGGCATATTTACCTGAAAACTGCTGTAACCTCCATACCTGGATGGTCAAGTTTGCAATGCAATCAGGCGTGTATATAAGCCATTGTAGTGTTGCAGTAACTGGTGGTGATTGCCAATTTCCACAATCCGCCCTCCATCCAGTACAACAATTCGGTCAGCGTTACGGATTGTGGAAAGTCGGTGGGCGACTACAAAAGTTGTACGATTCTTCATCAGGCGTGCGATCGCCTCCTGAATCAAGGCTTCCGATGCTGTATCTACCGAAGCCGTTGCTTCATCCAAAATCAGCACTTTCGGATTGCGAACTAACGCACGGGCGATGGCGAGGCGCTGGCGTTGACCACCTGAGAGTTTTGTACCGTTTTCACCGATGAGGGTGTCAAGTCCTTGGGGTAATTTGAAGATAAATTCATGAGCATTAGCATCGAGTATGGCTTGTTGTAATTGCTGTTCGCTCACTCCAACTGAACCGTAAAGAATATTCTCCCGGATAGTACCCTCAAAAAGAATTGTTTCCTGGGGGACTACCGATACAAACGAACGATAGGTTCTCAAATCCAAAGTGTTCATATCTTGACCATCCAGATGAATCTGTCCTTTTGTGGCGCGCAGAAAACCAATGACAAGATTCAGCAGAGTAGACTTCCCGCCTCCTGAAGGTCCAACAATGGCAATGGTTTCGCCAGCATTAACTTTTAGGCAAATATTATCAATTGCTGGATCCTCTTGATTAGGATAGGTAAAACTGACACCATCAAAGAAAAACTCTCCCGAAACTTCGCTGAGTGGCTGCTTACCCTGATTCATCTCTAAGTCAGGACTCTCTAGAATTTCACCGACCGACCGCAGGGACTCAAAACCCGTACCAATTTGCGGTAATACTGCAAGTATTTGTAAAACGGAGTTGGCTAAAGTATCAAAATAACCTGTCAGCAGCACTACATCACCAGCACCCAGACCCATTTGCCCAGTGAAAGCCAAATAGGCAGAACTCACTAGACACATTGTATTGAACAAGCGGATGGTAACCCAACTACACGCACCAGTAAGGGCGTTAATGCCATCTAGCCGCATTGCCGCCTTTTCCACAGAGTACAGACGCTGCTGTGTTCGTTGAATTTCAGTTTCTTCAACCCCATGTGCCCGTGTCACCGGTACTAACTTAATCATCTCAATTAAGTGAGCCGACATCACCTCTTTTTGTTGGCGCAGAGTATGATTGCAGTTTTGAATCGGTGCTTTTAGTACCTGCGCTAAAAGCACTGCCGCCGGAACTGTCGCCACAAAGAAGAGCAAGAACCAAGGGGCGCGTGTGGCAGTGACTGTAACGGCAACTAAAATGGTCAATAACGCTGAAGGCACAAACTGAAAAATATGATTGGCAAGTGTCTGAATTTCTTCAACATCCCTCAAAAGTTTAGCTTGCAAAACTCCCGTATTGTATTGCTTGTAAAATCCGATTGAAAGCTGTTGCAACTGGCGTGTCAAATCGTCGCGTAACCTCGTTTCCATTTGACGAGTTACCGCACTTAAGGTCATGATGTACAGATACTGCATAGGAATATTCTGTACAAGAGATAAGGATAAGATAGCCCCGTTCAGCCACAGATGCTCAAGTGTATGCTGTTGAGGGCGAGAAATAATATCGATAATGTTGGCAATGACAACCGGGCGAATCCAGTCCGGACTGTATTTTATCACATAGTACAGCATTGCCAACGCCAGCTTATGCCAGTCATGGCGATATAGCATAAGTAGCGTTTTAAAAGGGGCGTCACTGCTATAGAATGGCAATAGCAGCTTTTCCTTTGATTGTCGATCGTGTTTCAGTCCGTCCATAGAGTAGTATTTTAACTACTTATTAATAGCAAATTTGATACCACTTTAGAGCAACAGATGCCAGCTATCACTCCGACAAACTCCAACAGTGATGCCCCCAAACCTGAATCGCCATCTTGGCGTCATTTGCTACCCAACTTGCTAGTAGGAGTGTTGTTAGGCGCTGGAGCGATCGCCTCATGTATTTACGCTTACCGTCGATGGCAGTACACTCAGCAGTATGACCAAAGATATCAGAAAACCGATAACGCTTATGTTACCGCAGATACTTACCACGTCACTTCCCCTATATCGGGCATAGTCAGCGCAGTGACAGTCAATGATAACCAAGTGGTTTCTCCAGGTGATGTATTAGTCAAACTTGATCGGCGTAACTATCAAGTCTCTCTGGCGCAGGCAAAAGCATCTCTAAAATTAGCACAACAGCAAGCGGCATTGGCACAGAAAAAGCTCGAAGTTATGCCAATTGATGCTCCTGAACCAAGACCAGTTCTGGTAACTAAAGATACCCAAGCAAAACGGGCGGCTCTTGAAAATAGCTTGCTACAAGCACAAGTTATTTACAAGCAAAGAGAGATAAATCAGCAACAGTACAAAACAGCACTGGCGGCGATCGCCCAAAAGCTGGCAGAGGTCAAAAAAAATGAACTCCTGCTATCCTACACCAACATTACTGCCCTAATCCCTGGAAAAGTTGGTAACAGAAACGTCTCTGTGGGGCAGTTGGTGCAACCAGGGCAAACCCTGATCGCAATAGTGCAGCCAGATCCTTGGATTATTGCTAACTTTAAAGAAACTCAGTTAGAAAAGATACAGCCAGGGCAAAAGGTGGAAATTAGAATTGCTGCTTTCCCCAGTCGGCAATTCCAAGGCAAGGTAGATAGTATGTCTCCGACTTCTTCCAGTAAGTTTGCACAAATCTCACAAGATAATCCCACGGATAACACTAGGAGTAATGATGTGCCGCGAGTTCCCGTCAAGGTTGTCTTTGATCCTGAGAGTATTCGGGGTTATGAATTCCGAATTACTCCTGGATTGTCAGCGGTTGCAGTTGTGGAAATTAAGTGATTAAAGAGGGAGTGGGGAGTAGGGTAATACGGGA
>CAZZYE010001040.1:660-3165 GCA_964658145.1 uncultured Stigonema sp. | reverse complement strand
AGAGTTCCCTATTCCCGCTCCCGTTGCGGGCTTGGTCATTGAGAATAGGGAGGGCATAGGGCATTGGTAATTACCTCCCTGCCCGATGCCCCAGTTCCCGTATACAATCCTGAATATGGATCTACCTTCTTTTCTTTGGTTGTGGAAAATAGCGGCGTGGTCAATGGGCTTGTCGCTGCTAGCTTATTTGTTACTAGCGGTAACGGGTATTTGGATGTTTCGCGCTAGAACATCGCAGCACTCTTCTTTTACGGGGGGACATAGGGAGGTGCGTTACCTTCACTATATAATAGGCAGCTGCATGGTAAGTTTAGTGATGCTACTGCTACTCGTTGGCATTATTGGCACTCTGGGTCACTTTGGTTCCTTAGGACACTCGCCACATTTATTTGCTGGGTTAACAGTGGTGGCGCTAGTTTTACTTTCTGCCGGAAGTGCATTGCAAATCAGTGCCAAACGACCTTGGGCTAGACGTATCCACATTGGTGCTAACATTGCCCTACTGATTAGCTTCACCTGGGTGTCGCTAACTGGTTGGATTGTGGTGCAAAAGTATTTGCCTTAAAAAAATTTGTCTTTACCTCATTTCTGATTATATACACCACCATTCTCGGTTAAACCGCAATATCACTGTAGGGGCGCGGTTTCCGCGCCCTTACTTACAATGTAGTCAATTCAATCGTCTGCTGCATAGTTGGTGCCACTGTTAGCATCTGGGAAGATGGCATTAAACAAAGGATAGCATCCCCGAATGTTAGAGCCGCATTGCCGACGCAGCATCCTGTCTATTCTTGCTTCTTCTTGCAACGCTGCATCAACTCCATATTTTTCTGAGTAGATAACCAGGTATTGACCTAAACGTCGCGTAGCGTTGTAGTTGTCATTATTTTTCATAGCTTCAAAGAACATCTGAAGCGATGTATCAGGGTCAGCGACCTTGCTTGGTCGGGCAATAACACCTTTGCTGATAGCTCGTTCCCAATGAGTTCTATAGGAATTGTAGCTTTCAGCAATCAAGACTGACTTAGAGTTGGACGCAGGAATAGGAGTTGCTACCGCAGTCAAAGCAAATGTTGCTACAGGAACAAAGGATAGCAGCAATGTAAAGCACGCAGTTGAAAAGTTTTTCATATTTTAGAATGCGATCGCGTAGTTTGATAATCAATTAAAGTCAACCGAAATTAGATGCAACCATCATGCAGAACACGTTTTGCATCTTCGTTTCCATGCCATGCCCAGTGCCAAGGCTCAAAAGAAACGGATTGAGAATTGCCTTCAGTAAATGACAACTCAAAATCGAATTCTTTAGCATTTTTTTGCAACCAACTAAATTCTTTGGTATTGGCAAAAGATGGGTTTAAAGAATTTACGTCTATAGCCAACCCAGTGTGATGTTGACTGTATCCTGGAGGAGCACTTACTTTAGCTCTTTGTTCGAGGGTCTGACTTCGCTGTTTGGCAACTTCATAAAATAGATAATCTTGTTCGCTTTTAGAACGAAATCCAGATATAGGTGTTAAAGTAATTCCAGATTTTTGTGCATCTAATCTCATTTTCTCAAATGCCTTAGCTGCATCCCAACGCAGCTTTTGACCATTTCCTACTGGTTTTAACAAACTGCTTGACACTTGCTCATAAGGATAGTGGTTATAACGAGGTATAAGCTCTGTATCGCACTGCTGCTGACTTACAACATATTTTGCCGGAGAAACTAATTTTATATCAGAGCCTTCTACATGAAATTCAGTCACTATTACGAAAAAGCAGCTAAGTAAAAGACATAGAATGTACCTGATTTTCATAGATTATTCCTAGACGCCTAACACAAGTTAGTGTTATTTTTTTGTATTTATTTAGCCAAAACTAATAAATTTTCATGTTTATATCCCTTCCAAAAAAGTAGCTTGCTCAAGTAAATATCAGATAAACATAAAATCAAATTAACTTGGTTTTTACCACACCATCAACAGAATTTACACTGATAATTCTTTTCTAGTAAATTCACATAGAAAAAAGCTTTTATTTTTTTTAATTCAAAATATTTCAAATAAAAATATTTTCTATCTAAGATAAATACATAAAAATATGTGTAAAAAAAAATACAACTTAAAAATCAATAACTTGTACAAAGGCACAGCTTGGTACTAAGCCCGATACCGACCTGAATACCCTGATGCCTTAATATTTGTTCTAAAGATAGGGCGGGCGAGACGCCCACCCCACAAGAAAAGTAACTAAGATTATGGGGTAGGTAGGAAAGCCTGCCCTATTTTCGGTTTATTTGTGCCTACCTACTTAGCAGCTACCATGTAGTAAATTTTTGTAAAATATAGAAAAAAGGCTTGTAGTTGCGCAAAGAGCGCGTACCCCTTTGGGGATGCCGTTCGCGCAGCGTCTCCGCGATTGAGAAGGCGCTTACTGCGCAACTACGAACCAATGATGATTTATTGACGCCGACCTACTTAGTTAAAAAAGGATTGCTATTTCTGGTCAATCCCAAGTCCC
>CAZZYE010001040.1:0-650 GCA_964658145.1 uncultured Stigonema sp. | reverse complement strand
ATGGCATCACCTTCTGTGTTTCGTCTTTCTCCTTTAATTCGGATTACACTTTTGAGTCTATACGTAGCACTTACGGCACCATTACCGTTTTTGTCCCAGGTAACAGCTGCACCAGTATCGCCAGCATGGTTGTGGGTGGGTATTAGTATCGGTTTAATTGCCTTGTATGCAGCGTTAAGCGAACGAGTAATTTTAGATGACCAGGGAATTCAGGTAGCTTATCCCAACTGGATACCACATTTTTTCCGTAAAGGTTGGTCGTTGCCCTGGTTGTCGGTGATCGAGTTAAAACCCCGTACCACTGGTCAAGGAGGACTAGTTTACTACTTCCTCAGCAACGAAGGGAAAGCTTATTTACTACCGATGCGTGTAGCAGGTTTTGCTCGTTTGGTGAAACTGGTGCAAGAAAAGACGGGGATAGACACTACAAATGTTTACCCGTTGGCGCAACCGTGGATGTATTTTATTTTACTGGTATTTACGCTGTTGCTGCTGTTGGTAGATGGTTGGACAATTACTACAGCTTTGACGCAGGGTCATTTTAATTAAAACCTCACGCAAAGTCAGCAACAGATGTGGCAACGGATTTTGTAACAGATGTAGCGGATGCTTAATCTGTTAGTCCTACCGTTGGAGGAATCCGTTACATC
>CAZZYE010001039.1:0-3167 GCA_964658145.1 uncultured Stigonema sp. | reverse complement strand
GCCACTTCAACTCGCGAACTATTTCCCCCTTTCCACATCCCGTGAAAAGTCAGCTAGTAAAACAGGGTGAAATCGTGGGGATGGAGTATTATGCCAGTGGCACAAACCGTGCATCTCGGCACGGTGAGGGCTGGATTTACTGGGTGCTAGTTGATCCAGGTTCTGAAGACTCTGAAACTTTTGGAGAGGAGAGCCTCAGACCGCTAAAACCAGAAGAACTGCACACCCTGATCGCTTTGGAAATTAAGTCTCACACAACAAGAGTGGCGTCGCTTAAAGAGCAGCTAGAGCAAGCAAGTGAGGGAACACAAGATGGAAAATGAAAGCATTACTGCCATACGACACGCATTGCAGGATTGCCGCCATGAATCGCTCACCAAATTTATGGGTGAATTAATCCCCATTTTGCGGCAAGAGGGTTACACCTTTGAAGACTTGCTAATTGCCTTGACCAATTGGACAGATCAGCAACTAGGGTTTCGGGAAGCGGTGAAACATTTAGAAGAAGCCGCGTCCGTTGTTCATGATGTTTACAAACTTTGAATTATGAAAAAGCACTAGAGGCATTAAAACCTATACTGAACATCCAGATGGTAAGGTTGCAGTAGACAAATCTCATCTCTCTATCAAGTAAAAAAACCACATTTTCGCGAAACTCTCCGGCGCATCTTTCCGGGGGAAACTTCCCCCGGAAAGATGCTTGGGGTTGCTGACCCCGGAAGATTTCGCGGAAATACACGCCATCCTATTGGGTGGTGTTTTATTTTTGACGATACCACACTTAGGCTAGGTTCCCGCGATCGCCTATTATTCACCGTATGAAGCAATAATTTCGTCATCCCTACCGAGGCTAAATGAAAGCTGACGCGGTGAAGCTAGAGGGAACTAGTCCGAGGTTTAAAAGTCATGAAAAACCTGTGTCTGCGCTTTTTTGCCGCTTGTGCGCGTTGCGTCGGTTCATAGCGCCTTCAGCCGAACATAAAACCGACCTGACAAATTGCACACCATAAGTATAGACAAACCTTGACGTTAAAGAAAAATGGTAGCGATCGCACGACACTTGGAGACTGGAGAAATGATTCTCTCCGATCTTTATCAATCAGCTAAAGCCATCAAAAATCGATATCCAGGAAATTATAGCTGCTACTTTTGCAATGATACCCTACGCCCAATTAACCCCTCTTTTCGAGAGCAGGTTTTTGACAACAATGATGTGAAAGCCGTATATTTTCGTACTCACTTCAGGCACAAAAACGGCAATTCTGACTGCGCGGGTTCCGTCGGGCAGTCTTTGGAACACCTTTATGCTGCTGTATTCTGGCAAGATAAATTAGAAAAAGCTAGCTCATTACACTTCAAGTCTGAAGTGACGCCAGTTTATGAAGCTTTATTGAAAAACATTGATAAGACTCGTCGCCCCGACTTAGGTCTAACTTACAAGGGAAACATTATAGCTTGTTGTGAAGTACAGCTTTCCAAAATAGCTTATAGCCAGGTTGTTGAGCGCAGCAACGATCATCTGAGCTTGGGGATGAACGGTTCTTGGTGGGCTATGAACACGGAGCATGAATTGGATAGCTATTTAAGGGAATACGACATAGCTTACACTTTTCAGTTTGAACGTTCAACGGATGCGGTCGCCGTAGATCACCCTGTATTCGGCGCAGGCTATCAAATGATGCTCGAAAGTGTGAAAGACGTAAACCTCACGTTTTGGCGTCCCGGAGAAAAGACCGATACCTTTGTTCCAGACGACTATTACGCGGAGTTTATCGAATCGGCTATTAGACAGGACAATTCTTTCCCTTGCCACAACAAATACGTTGATCTGCAACCAGCAACCACAGAGAAAATAGTAGGTAATGGAAATAAAAAATTAATATGTTTGTCAGATTATTTAGTAGAGCAACCCGATCCTATTGGTACGGAGATTAGGAACAAATCCAGTAGAGTGTTAGGTGTCTTTGTGGCTATCCACGACGAAAACTTAGTTGTTGTGTCAACGAACGACGGTGACAAGTTGATGTCGCTAAGTACATTGTATGTTGACCAGAATTTTATCCACTCTAGTATCGGTCTATCGGAATTACAAATAGTTCAAAGAAAGACGATCCAAGAGGTACGGGCTAATCTAAAAGAGCAGCTAATACAAAACTCGATAGTAAAGGAAATATCACGAGCGCTACTAAGCGGATTCGGGGAGGAGCAGATGAACTCTTGCGCGGATATGCCCCCGCCCCCCTACAGTCCAAAAGAATTACTCCCAGAAGAGTCCAAGTTATCGCCTCAAGCAAAAGCGATTAAAGTAGGCGATCTGATCTGTGTTCGCGATACTGAAGGAGTGGTAAAGCTAATTCGCGGCTACGGTTCTTTCGCTGTGGCAGAAGTCAGCATAAATAAAGACAAGATACTTTGTGTTCCTTGCTCTGAATGCAGCGTAGTATAGCGATCGCAGCTATCAAATACGCCCTACAAGATTACCGTCGTGAAGCATTAACTCGTTTCCTAAGCGAACTCATTCCCATTCTGAGGCAAGAGGGCTACACATATGAGGACTTGCTAGTTGCTTTGTCCAATTGGACAGATCAGCAACTGGGGTTTCGGGAAGCGGTAAAGCACCTTGAAGAGGCGGCATCTGCTGTTCATGATGTTCACAAACCTTGACCCAGTGATCACAATTGCTCAATTGCTGGACTCTTTCACGCTAGAAGCACGGCATTCTACAGGGTTCTGCCAGGAATTATGAGGCGTGGTGGGTGCATTCGCTATAAGTTCCACTTCCCCAAAGCTGTCTATCACCCACCCAGTAGCTTCTACAATGGGTTGTGGTGTAGCGGGTTTTGGTGTTTTGTTGGTAAAATTTTGAATTGCGCGGTTATTACTGCTAGGCTTGAGTGTCACCAAACCTACATCTACGGCATCAGTGGTGAGGGGTTCGCCTGGGTTAGGGGGTAATCCGCCGCGACCAGTGATAATAAATTCGCTTTGCGCTTGAGAGCCACCAACATAACAGCCCTGTGCTACTTTAGTGTCAACTAGTATGACTGGCAAGTTAACTAAGCCTTGAGTTGGGTCAATACCTAGCGTGTTGACAGTTACAGTACCGTTTACCCCAAACTGGGAACTAGCGGTGATGTCGTTTGTTTGTGAGTTTTCTTTTTCTCGAA
>CAZZYE010001038.1:0-3169 GCA_964658145.1 uncultured Stigonema sp. | reverse complement strand
CCATTCGTTCGCCCCTACGACCCCATTAATATCAAGTGCAAACGAGCGTGCATATCAGCTGGTCAAAGGTTTTCAATTGCCAAAAGTTCGACTGGTTCAGCAAGTTCAAAGCCGAAAATGCGTGAGTAGAAGTAAATTTCGCCATCCAAAGAGCGTTTGATGCTTTCGGCACGGCGGAATCCATGCTCCTCACCTTCAAACATGACATAAGCCACAGGTAACCCTTTACTTCGCAGGGCTTCGACCATTGCTTCTGCTTGGTTGGGTGGGACAACTTTATCTTCTAACCCTTGAAAGAAGATGACCGGACAGGTAAGACGGTCTGTAAAGTGGATTGGCGATCGCTCCTGATAAAGCTGACGCTGCTGCGGGTAAGCACCAATCAGACGATCCAAGTACCGCGACTCGAACTTGTGGGTATCCCGCGCTAGGGCTTCTAGGTCACTCACTCCGTAGTAGCTTGCGCCGGCTTTGAACGTGTCGCGGAAAGTTAAGGCACAAAGTGTTGTATAACCACCTGCACTACCGCCAGAAATTACCAGGCGCGAACCATCAACTTCTGAGCGTTCTACAAGGTAACGTGCACCGTAGACACAATCATCCACATCGACAATTCCCCACTGATTATCCAGTTGCTGCCGATACTCGCGCCCGTAGCCTGTGCTACCACGATAATTCACATCCAGAACCGCAATCCCTCGGCTAGTCCAGTATTGGATTTTAAAATTGAGGCTGCTGGAAGTTGCTGCTGTTGGACCACCGTGGCTTTTGACCAGCAGGGGAGGTTTCTCACCTGCTGGGGCAGTGTAATCACGGTTTTGCGGCGGGTAGAAGAAGGCGTATGCTGTCTGCCCATTGGTTGTTGGGAACTCAATTGCTTGGGGTTGGGAAAGATAGTCAGTATCAATTGTCACTTCACTGGAGCGGCGGAGCACCTCAAGTTTTCCTGTCGTTAAATCCAGCTGGACAATAGCTGTTGGCTGGGTAGGAGAACCACCACGAAACACCACCTTTCCACGAGTTGCTAGAAGGGAATCAATTTCTGTGTAGGGTATCTCCAGTGGTTGCAGTTCGCTGGTTGTCGTGTCCAGACTTGCTAAATGCCAAGTACCTTGTTGAGTATAAGTACAAATAATGCGGTTAGTTGACTCGAAGGCATAAGTAGACATTCCTAAGCCCCATTGAGGCTTGCCAAACTCAGCTTTCATTTGAGTCAGCGATTCCACATTTTCATCTGCCCAGCGATAGAGATTCCACCAGCCTGTTTTGTCAGAGATAAAGTACAAGTCACCATCCTGTGACCACTCTGGTTGGAAGATAGATTCATCTGCACCACCAGCAATTTGTTGAGTCTGTCCTATGCCGTCTGCTTTCAGTTCCCCTACCCACAGTTGGGTACCATCCCACGGCATATTCGGATGATTCCAGGTCAGCCAAGCCAAGCGAGATCCATCTGGGCTGAGGCGGGGCGAGGCATAAAAGTCGTTACCGTAGACCAGCAACTGAGGGTTTCCATCGCCCTCCAGTCCGATGCTGACCAACGTGTTAATCGGCTCACGTCCTGCAACGGTGTGATCCTCGCACACGCAAATAATCCGGTTGCGATGTAAGTCAACAATACCATCTGCATAGCGCATAGTTGCAAGCGGTGTGATGGGTTGCGGTTCGTTACCCATATCCTGACGATAGAGGCGATTATCGGCATTGGAAAAGTAAACAGTGCGATCAGCAACGAGGAAAGAACCACCGCCGTACTCATGGACGCGGGTACGCACATTGAAGGGAGCAGGCGTGACATCCTGAATTTGACCATCTGCAGTCCGTCGGACAATCACAGTCCGACCTTGCTCCCACGGTCGCATCTCGATCCAGTAAATGTCTTCGCCATCAAGAGCAATCTCCCCCAATCCGATAGCGTGGGAAGTAATCAAGTCTGTTGTGATGGGCGATCGCCAAGATCCATAAGATGCTATCTGTGGTTTATTCACGCGCTACGTACCTCCCTTAATTCTTGTTCCCCGGCTCCCCTAGGGAATGCCTACAGTGAGGCTTTTATCCCTACCCATCTTAAGCTAATCAGCAAACAAGATACCATCTTCATCCTAGAATTCATCCGTCAGGAGGCTTTTGTATACTTACTCCTGGCTCCAGAAGGAGCCAAGCCTTCACTCGTGCAAATAAAATGCATAAGGTATGTTTGTTCCCGGTATTTCCCCAACAAACCCAACAAACAACAAACGAAATCGAACAGATTGAAAGCTTACACGTCTTTACTCAACAAGAGCTAATAAATTTCTCACTGCTAATAACTACAGCATTATTGCAAATATATCTTATTGCAGCATCGTTGCCGCAATTTTGTAAGAAGGTTCTGCGTGACGAGTGCCAAAGCACGCCAACCAGACCCAGAAATCCACTGCCGAACATAGCTATGAGCAAATATCTTTCTCTAATGAAGTAAGTCCTGAAACTAAATAATGGGTAAGAGTTGTAGAGGTTCTAGTCTCCAAGGCTGTTGGCAACAATCGTGAGTCGCTATATCCAAATCTTGTTCTGAAGCGCGGCATTACTGACTCAACCGCTCTTTGGGATTGGGATAAAAGTGTGGTGAATGGGGACTTTAAGAGGATGTCTGAGAAGTTTTAGATATGTGATTTTAATCACGCAAGTTGCTTGAGCATTAATCGAATCATGGCAACATAAATAAATGCTTCAGTTGTCTCAGGTAAGATTTCATAATCCTTACTCAATCGTCGGCACCAGTTGAACCAACCAAAAGTTCGCTCAACTAACCAACGTTTGGGGAGTACAACTTTACCTTTCTGTTCCTCATGGCGGGTAACAACACTCAAAATCCATCGGTATACATCGATCACCCAATGCTGAAAATCCTTGCCGCGATAGCCGCCATCAACCCAAATTGTGATTAACCGGCGAAAGCGATCGCAACCCAACAGTGCAAACTTCTTATTCAATTTTAAAATCGGATGTCCGTAATCCACTTTCGGTGAGGGCGAATTTTTTCCAATCCTCTGTATCCGCGAGTGTGGGCTACAATAAATCCAACTTACAGCAATTTTCACCTAAATGAACCACACCGTTTGTAGGGGCGAACGGTGAGACAGCCCTTGCAGCTTGTTTCACTCCCAATCGGATCTGCGCTCCCGTT
>CAZZYE010001037.1:0-3169 GCA_964658145.1 uncultured Stigonema sp. | reverse complement strand
GTCCATCAAAAGGGCGGGCTGGAGAGCTTACCCCACAAGATATGTACCTTACCAATACGGGAACCGCTATAGGTTTGAATCTGTCGTAAACATTTTTCGCTCTTGGTATAAATTGCACAATGTTCTCACCTACAGCAGTGAAATTTTAGATTATTTTTGGCAGGGCTGACCTCCCGATCGCGTTACACCAAACGAAACTGTTTCGTCTTTTATGAATTTAATTTAAACGAAACAGTTTCGTTTTGTCAAGGGTTATGCTAGAAATTAGTCAATGTCGTTAGTGGATTCCCAGCAAAACGGGGAAATTGAGTGATGAGTAACGTTAAGAGTGCTGAGCGGGAGTTATCCCCTGAAAAAACCGAAGCGATCCTGCGTGGAGCGATGCAGGAGTTTCTAGAAAATGGCTATGCGGCTGCCAGGATCGATAAAATTGTGGCGGCTGCGGGGGTTTCTAAAGCTACAGTCTACCGACGCTTTGCTGATAAAACAGCATTGTTTACCGCCCTAATCCAACGAATGGCAGCGAGAACAAACTTTTTTCAGCAACAAGACTTTCCACCATTGCAGGAAGAACCCGTTGTATTCTTGAAAGGTTATGCCACTAGAATGCTTGACAATATTGCTCAAAACTCACAAGACCTAACGTTTTTCAGAATCATCATTGCTGAGTCAGGACGGTTTCCAGAATTGGCACAGGCATTTGTCCAGAATATTGAAAAGCCAAATCTTGACTTTCTCACGCAATACTTTGCTGCTCATCCTAAACTTCAGCTTGCTGACCCGGAAGTTGCAGCACGAACGTTTATCGGAACGCTGATCCATTTTATGATTGTGCGAAATCTGCTGCATGGTGGAGATATTTTACCAATGGAGCGCGATCGCCTCATAGATAGCTTGCTTGATCTGATCATTCATAAAAAACAAAGTAATCAGTGACTCGTTAGAGATCGCTTTGGCGATCGCTCTTTGTTCTGCGTAATGCGCCACTACCAGCCCCAAAATCCAACATCTTAACCAAAAGGTTAGATTTTGTAGTACCTTAATTAAGGTTTCAATAAACTGTTAAGACCCCTATTTGCACAATAGATAGGAATAATGGGCAATGAGTGTCATTTCTGAGGATTTAAACCTAAATCAGAATAGTGATCTGAGATTTCGCGTTGCTGCAACAGTTGACGATTCAAACCTTTCCGATCCTCATGCTTATGACCACATGGGTAAGACATACCGAAGATTCAATAGGAAAGTCACGATTAGCAACACTGGTAGCACACCGATTTTTGGATTGAGAATAGCAACGAACAATGAAGACTTGAGTTCGTTTGAGAATTTAAAGACTCATCTGCAACTGGATTCAAACGTTACTACCTCGGTTTTCAAGATATACAACCTTTGGAAAGACCACGTTTTTCATGCATCATCCTGCCTAAGAGCCAATGACAATCCTTATTGTCTGCTAAATTTCTGGGGACATAGTATTTGCAGCGAAACCGCTCATGCGCTGGCTATCCTGCTTTCAAACTTGGAAGTGAACTGGAGAAGAGTTGACTTAAATGGGCACTGGGTTTTTGAATATTACTTTGCCGGAAAGTGGAACATTGTTGACGCGAATCAACTGGCTTTTTTCTTGCACTTTGATAACAAAACATTGGCTTCGTTTGAGGAGGTTCTCCGCGATCCTTTACTTATTCTCCGAACGAAAGCTTATGGTAAGTATGGCGACTTTGATATCCGCAAATCCTGGGAGAACATGGGTCTTTATGAGTATCTGA
This sequence comes from uncultured Stigonema sp., assembly GCA_964658145.1. Taxonomy (GTDB): domain Bacteria; phylum Cyanobacteriota; class Cyanobacteriia; order Cyanobacteriales; family Nostocaceae; genus Stigonema. The sequence goes on along the minus strand of CAZZYE010001037.1, from coordinate 1,397 downwards.
ATCCTAAGTTTTCCCTTGGAACCTTTATTAACTTCGACGAGGTTACCAATTACAAAGTTCCGGACTGGGATCTATTTTCCAACGAGAGTATCACTTTTCACTTCAACCGCAAACCCAGCCAGAAGATTGGAAATTTCAACGATCTGCTTTGGAGATATTCCACTGACTTTGGATCTGGGGATATTGAACACACAATCGATTCGTCATTGCGCCGCCACCATGCTGCATCGAATACCTTTGTAGTCCGATGCAAGTATCCCATTTACAAGGTAGTTAATTGTCGCACAGGCGAGACTAATATTATACCAAATGACCAGTTGATGACTGAGTATGAATTGAGTACCACACAGAATGATGGTATGTATGTTTTCTTCTGTCATGGCAACAAGAAAACATTCCCCGCATTAGTTAAGGGCGAGAACAGAGTATTTGTAAACAGTGAAACAAAAGCGGGAACACTAACTTTATTGTTTGATTACTGTCCCCAAGACAAAATACAACTACCACTTGTTGAGATAGCGAACAGCCACTATTTGTTTGAATATTGCCGTCCGCGCTTTGAAGTCAAAGCTTTAACAGCAGGCATTGAAAAGCTGTGGTGGCAAATCTCTACCACTGCCGATTTCGGTTGCATTATACCCAATTTTGATTGCATTGACAAATACACGGGATTCATTGAACTTTCAGTGGTTAATCACACATTCATCAATCCAGACCACGACTACTTCCTTCGAGTTAAAAGCTTTGCGAAAGGCGTGTGGTCAGAATGGTCAAAGCCGAGCAGTTTCTCTGTCAAGAAACCGCACCGACCTTTTGGGATCGTCAGCCAACTGACAAAGGACGGTACGCTAAGTTTAAACTGGCGATCGCAAGATCAGGACGATGTTCTTTATTATGTCTTTGGAAGCAATAGATATCATTTTGTCCCTGAGATATATTCTGATATCCAGGTGGAAAAAACCCGCAATCATCTGGTTAGGAAAACATCAACTAATAGGAACCTAATAACTATTACAAACCAAAGGCAATGTGTCATTGGTTGTGACTATCTCTTCTACAGGGTGATTGCAAAAAAGGAGGAGTGCTACTCAGTCCCATCGGACTTGATTGACATATGTCATTTAGTGAAAGAGGACAATGTCGTCTCGCTTATGCCCGAAGTGTTCCATATACGCCACGGTTCGGGTGGCGAAACATTAAGGAACACACATTACAAAGGACAGGTAGAATTCATTTCACGACTGCTGAACAATTGAGGACGGCTTAACCCTAAAAAATATCCGAGAAATCTGAACAGAAGCATGATTGTAATGTCTGAACAACCAAAGCCGCCTGTTGCCCCAATCAAACCCATAACAGACGACTACTTCGGCACGAAGGTAACGGACAATTACCGT
>CAZZYE010001036.1:0-3178 GCA_964658145.1 uncultured Stigonema sp. | reverse complement strand
CAAGTATTGTACGTCGCCTAGCAATATTATTACTAATTTGGTGATATAAAAATCCAGCATCTATTGCAAAAACTTTTTTGAAATCCACTGTTAATTCGGGCAACCCTTCCTGACTTAATTCACAATCTGAAGGTACTTTTTCAAAAAAATGATATTGCTGATGACGGTTAGATTTCACCAAGTTCCATTCAGATGAGTTTATCTGGATAGTTTTATCATAACGAATATCTTGCGCTGTATAAACTTCACAAAAAATTACTGAATTTAATAATTTATATGGTTTATCTTTATTTTGCCTAGCTTGATAATCCCAATCTAAATCGCAATCTTGACTAACAATAATTGTGTAAGGATGAATTAGGGGTTTAAACTGTGTTTTCTCTGGCTCTGGCGATGATTCATCAGGAACAGGTCTAAACTGTATTACTCCCGTTAAAATTTCCCCCTGCCTAAGAGCCTCTTTTTCATCAGAGGCTCGATAAATTAAACTTTTGGGCATGATGAAAGCTATTCAAAATCAAGAATTAAAGGTGGTCTGACTTCGCTTGGCAATACGCTGCCAGTAATTACTCCTAAACTTTGGGGTAAGCTAGTTTGTTGCAAATCCGAGGTACTATCCTGATAGTATTCCACCATGCTTTCAAGTGCTTCCGATGCTTCTTGTAAGCCTTCTATTCTAGAAGTGGCAAAAAGAATACTTATTAAAGTTAAACATTTGACGAATAGAACGCTGTTTTGATGTAATTGGTTTGGCAATTCAGCACCGAAAGGCGTTAATATCGAAAATGTAATATTTAGATTGGGTATATTGGGCGATAAACTTTGGCAATTAGGTGTTTGGCTAGGAGTTGATATTACTTCGTACCTTTGCCCGATTAAATTATTGCGAGTAGCACCACCAGTTATTATTTGCATAGAGCTATATGGTTTGAGGTCGCATTGCACTGTGTAATTCTTCGGTAATACTCCAGCGAAAAAGATTTCTGGCTGTACGATTTGCTTTGTCGAATGTATTCCAGACATTTTCACCTCTTTCTATCTTTTCTTCTGTAAAAAAATCAGCGTCTAATAAATAAGCTATTTCATCAATATTTTTTTCTATATCTCTGATTTGAACAAGTCCATGATTAAAATTGACTCGACCAAATTCAGTTTGCAACTGTAAATTTTTGATAAAATTTATTATTGATTCTTCTAGCTCTGGAGTATATAATTCAGACGCGATATGTTTAGGTATTAATTCAATCCATGTTTTATTGGTAATATTGAGCTTTGACCTAATGATTAAATCGCGATATCTTAAACCTATTCTTGAATAAAATGATGGATTATATATTTTCTCAAAAATTTCTACAGCATGTTTAAATCTTTCAATAAATTTTTCATATCTTTCATATTTGGTAGTAACGAGCGTAATAGAGTTTTTATCTACAGAAAGCTGCCAACTTAAATCTTCTGATTTAAATTGATATGTCAAATCATTAGCAATTTTTGAGCTAAATTGGGTTAAAAGGTTTGATAATTCAACTGGTATTTGCACATTTCTAGAAGCTTCAAAAATAGGATATTCAAACCTTACACTATCTTGAAAATCTACAGGTTCTTGGCTTGTAATTTTTAAAATAGTTGGAAACCTGATTTGAGCAATCACCTCGATTAGAGGATTATACTCATAAATGACTCTTTCATAATCTGGGAGCTTCATCTTTAAAAAAATGCCATGACCAAGTAAAACAACCTTTCATTTTATAGATTAGCCTAATTCCGAGCATTAGTCAGTGATGTTTCCCACACTTAAAAGTGACGGCTGGCAATCTTATCTTTGAATATAAGTTAAAATTATGCATGCACCACATCTTCGTCCGGAATTGCAAGGATTAGATACAAACTAATATAATGTACAACAAACGAGCGCGGAGGGATTTGAACCCCCGACCAACAGAACCGGAATCTGTTGCTCTATCCACTGAGCTACGCGCCCTCGATGTTCCATAGTATAGCACTTTTGTAAAGAAATTTGCATAGCAGAAACCCGGTTTCTTGAAGAAACCGGGTTTCTGGGTCATAGGAAACCCATAGGGTCTACTGGTGTGCCATCCCGACGAACTTCAAAGTGGAGATGGGGACCTGTGGATAGACCTGAGGAACCCACAGCAGCGATCGCACTTCCGCGTTGCACTGTTTGTCCTTCAGAAACATACAACTCGCTCGTATGACCGTAAAGGGTAGTAATACCTTTGCCGTGGTTGATAATCACAGCGTTACCGTAACCGCCGTACCATCCAGCAAAAATCACTGTTCCAGAATCTGCGGCACGAATTGTACTACCATAGCTGGCGGCAAAATCCAAACCTGCATGAAAGCGGCGATAGCCAAGAATTGGGTGCATCCGCCAACCAAAAGGACTGCTGGTGGGAGCATCGCTGGGATATGCAAACATACCAGTTCCGTGAACGATGATACTTTTACTGTTGTTTGCTTCTTCTGCCGCTTCTTCTGCTGCTTTTAGTTCTGCTACTTTCTTTTGAATCAACAGACTCAACGATAGCGAATCTTTCTCTAGTTGAGTTTGCGCCGCTTCTAAAGCAAAGCGATCGCTATTTAAACGCCCAATCAACTGTGACTGCAACTGTGCTTGACCTTGATAATCAGCGCGTTGTGCCAGCAGTTGCTGACGAATCAGGTCCATCTCATTTTTTTGCTGTTCGATGGCAACTTTTTGCTTGTTAATCCGGTCGGCTTCGGCTGTCAGTTTTGCCAAGACTTGCTGGTCGTTTTGGTAAACTAACTTTAACTGACGACGGCGGTCTAAAAAATCACTAATATTTTGGCTTTGCAGCAAAACTGCCCATCCTTGATGAAGGCGCGATCTTTGGAGAAAGCGCAGTCGGGCAATTGTTGCTGCTTGACGCGCCTGGTAGGAATCACGAGCCACAGCTAAATCAGCTACTAAGTGCTGGAGGCGTTCGGTTGCCAGTCGCAATCGCAATTCGCTGTCTTGAATGTGAGTGTCAGTAGTTTGCAAGTTTTGCTGTAAGCCGTTCAAGTTGTCTTGTACTGCTTGTTGCAAATTGGATAAGCGATCGCGCTCTTTAATGACACCTGTTCGCTGTTGGTTAACCTCTTGTTGCTGCTGGCGCAATGTGTCAACTGAATGAGATGCGTCTTGTCGTTCTGC
>CAZZYE010001035.1:0-3179 GCA_964658145.1 uncultured Stigonema sp. | reverse complement strand
GGTATTGATTGTCCAATAAGAGTCTTCGGTTTACCCAACCCGACAAAAGCTTCTTTCAAAGAAGCACCAGATCGATCTCATCGAAAGAGACAGGTGTGGGCATCGCTTCCAACCAGACTTTTTTTGATGCGGCATTGATAGCGACAACCCTAAAGCTCTTCCAGGTACGCTTGTCAACGAATTTTACCAATGAATCAACTTTAATGCTTTCGACTTTGGTTTTAGCTCTTTGTTCTGAAGCTTCTTTAAGTTTGTGGATGCGCGAGCAAACTTGAGGCAGCAGTGACTTCCACACAAGAGAGCGAATCTCTTTTGTACGATTTTCCATCAGTTTTAAAATTGCCTGCCAGTCGTTGGCATGAACATGCTTTATGATTTCCGGCATCATTATTGAAACTATTGCAGTCTCGGCGCTCTCTTGGTGCTGCAAGTCCATAATTATTATGCCTGCCTGCACATCATCCAAGGTTAAATCCTTGCGATTTAGAACATTTTCTTTAAGTGTGCCTAGTCGGGAATATTTTTGGTTTTTTAACAGGGAATTAGTACGGATATGTTTCTCTGCATCTATAAAAAGGTTGACGATATGCGATCTCGCTCCCGTAGGTATCTCCTTGAAGTAAATCTTGTCACCGTCAACCTGTTGAAGCGGCAACTCTGGATCTTCTTCTGTTTCGTTTTTCTTTGAGTCTACCTGAGTATAGGTGACTACTTTACCACAAGCAGGGCAAGAAGCTGACGACGCAAGCTTCTGTACAAGTTCTAAGGCATCCCAGACTCTAGTAATTGTTACTTGAGCAGGCATTGGTACAAACACGTGCTTACACTCAAGACAGTTCCAAGTTCCTAAACCAGGCTCGGCGCTTACCGGATCGAGCGTCCAATTTCTCTCCTGATCCGGTTTACCAAGACGTTGCCAGTTGTCAGTACAGTCTAAGATAATAGCATACTCTTTGCCAGACGCTGGTCGCAAAGCTCGACCAACCATTTGCAGCCATAAAGTAACGCTTTTGGTCGGTCGGGCAGTGACGACACATTCAATGGCTGGCAAGTCAAACCCTTCTGTATATAGTCCAACATTGCTTAGGACTGTAATATCGCCACGTTCAAAACGAGCTAGAGCATCCCTTCTTTCTTCTAGTGGCGATTCTCCATCAAGGTGATAAGCTCTAATTCCTTGTGCAAGAAATTCGTTAACGATCGCCAGAGAGTGAGGGATGTTGATCGCAAACAAACAAGTCTTTTTCTCTGGCGCAGTCTTGAGCCAAGCTGAGACTACTGTCTTCGGGTCGATAGCGTGGACTGCTTTACCTAGTTGTGCTGCACTATAATCCCCTTTGCCCTGTGAATTACCCATGTGTAGATCAATAAAACCACCAAATAGGCGAAATGGGGCTAAGTAACCATCGGCAATTAAATCGCCTACGAATCAACGTTCTTGCTTCACAAGCCAGTCAGTTACGGAAGCTCCCTTGCAAACTATGTCTTCAAGACGATGCTTTTTCTCCACATCATCGCCGGGGCGATCGCACCGATCTCCGCTATTGTGTCCATAACAGCGCAAAAGGGCAGCAAATCGCACGTGCGCTCCGGACGCTTTTTCGCGCTGTCGATGGTCGTCGTGGCACTCACCGGTGTCGTGCTCGACGTGGTGAGACTCTGCTTTTTCGTGCTCGAGAACCATACAAAATACGCAGGTTACACCATGCCCAGCACCTATCCGGCACGCTTGGGCTTCCTGTTCGTGGGTCTGTGCATCCTCTACATTTTACGAGAGGTCACGCCGCCACGTGTATTCCGTCGGCAGCTCGGTGGTACGGCTTTACCGGTGGTGCCCGCCCTGCTCGTCGCGACCGGGCTAGTACTCACGGTCATCATCACTCTGCGACTCAATCCGTGGACTGGTGCGCTGTGGATGATCTGGACCAAAGTCGTCATTGTTGTCGTCGTTGCGCTCTCAACCGCATCCCCAAATAATAACCGTGCGACGGCTGTGGCGCAACATCGCTTTGGCATGAGCTGCTTAGCAGCATTCAGTTGGTGGGGTGCGCTTCAGGGGTTTGGACCGGCTCTAGGCATCGCAACCAAGGGCGACGATCCAGCTATAGCGCGCATACTTGGGCAACCAGCCTGGTTCGTTTGAGCCAGCGTTTTTTCTCTTCCTCGTTGGCTGGGCACCGTTCTTTTTCCTTGCAGCATATCTAATCCGCCGCTTCACCAAGCTGCGTCACACCTAACGAGCAGCGTAGATATAGCTTCGCGTACCAGGGGCTAGTAGTACACAAATACATTTTTAGTATAAGAGAACCAGGCTAAAACCCTGATTCTTTGGTTCCAAAGCCTGATTGACTTTTTCTGGTGTCAATTCTGTTGTAGATTGTGTTGCCTGCACCATTGTTATACTCCTTGAAAAACCTTAAGTCCAAGTTTCAAAATTTTCAGCATCAACTTGCGGGAGGTAAAGTCTGACCCAGTTGCGATCCAAATGCTCTTTTACAGATTACAACATACCAGCAGGCGATCGCGACTTAAGGCAAGATGGGCGATCGCAGTTCATACATAAAGCGAAACGCAAACCCTTGACACAAAAAAACTAGGCTCAATAAGCCTAGCGACAAACTTTGCATAAGCGTTGCCCAGATCTATTTAGGTACTTACTTCGTGTTATGACGAGATAAACTTCCGTTTCTTCAGTATATCTGTCCAAAAAATTAGGACTTCAAAAACCTGTCTTTAGGGTGCTTGTCTTTTTTTAACACTGAATCTGCGTCTGGAAACAGGCGATCGCGTAACCTAATTAGAATGCTTGTACTAATGCGATACTTTTGGCTTAGGTCAGCAATCTCAACGTCATTTAGCGGATCATTTCTCAATAGGGATTCAAGCAAGGGTTCTGGATTTGGTGATGACTTACTTTGTTCTCCTGCATCCGATGAACGATCCAATCCTTCTTTAACCAAAAGCTCAACAAGCTTAGAAAGTGTTCGATGCTCAACGGATGCACGCTCGAACAGAGCTTGTCTGATTGATTCTTCACAGACGAACGTTACCCTCGGATTTTTGAATTTCCCCATTCTCTACTAGCAGATACTATCTTCTATTGTCAGTTTAGCCTTTTTCTGGAAAAGCAATTTTTCACTCTGTGAATTTCTGTAAAATATCGGATACTAAGTAATAAT
>CAZZYE010001034.1:0-3182 GCA_964658145.1 uncultured Stigonema sp. | reverse complement strand
GCGAAGTACACGAAGAAAGAAGAGAAGAAGATCGGTAATCTTGTAGCGGTTCGGGAGCAGTCTGACCTTACCCATTAGCCATTAGCTATTACAAGCCCCACCTTAAATGTAAGTAATAGACTTCCTAATAAGCAAAAGAGGTTTGTACCAAAACTACAAACCTCCTTTTATTTAACCTTTATTTAAAATTAAGTTAATTACCGCCAGTGGTGATAGCTTTATTGTGTTGGGCAGTAACTTCGCCTCTGGAGTGCCATTGACCATCTGCGCCTTTCTCGTATTGGTTCTTGACGCTGTTCCAAGCAACTTTAACGGCACCCTGTTCACTCAAACCATCTTTTTGAGAAGCATTGAATGCTGCAACGAAAATCTGCTGGGCTGCTTGAGGCAATCCTTCTTTGATTTCTTGAGGTAATTCATCTATCTTGTTATAAGGCATAAAGTAACTCCGATTATCTAGACTTGAGTTCATCCTATGAACTTGGAGGTAAATTGTCCTCTTTCTACAAGCAGATATACAAAATTGCCACTATACCTTTGGCTGAGCCTACAACAGATAAGTTACAAAATAGCATATGTTAGCAAAAATTATCTTTTAAATTAGCGCTGCTATGATATTGATGCTCATAGCCAAGATTGTGGTATTAAAAAAGAAGGATAATATTCCATGTATGAGAGCTATGCGCCTCATAGGGCGTGATGTTGTCTGAATATCTGAAACTTGGCTAGTCATGCCAATCACAAAAGAAAAATATAAAAAGTCCCAATAGTCTGGTTCGCGTTCATCAGGAAAATCTAGACCTCCAGCTATTTCTTCTCTATCGCTACGTTGATAATAACTATGTGCATATTGCAACGTGAACATTGTATGCACCAGTAACCAGGAACTTACAATTGTCATGACTGCAAGGGTAACGTGTAGCGCTAGCACAGATGCTGGCTGCCCTTTTTTATTCTCACCGAGCAAAAACCCAATTGCTAACACGCTAGCACAGGCGGCGGCGATAATCACAATGAAGATAGCCAAGCGTCCTGTGTATTCACGCTGAGCATAACGGCGCATATTTTCTGGGGTAGCCCTGACCATTATCCACCAAGTTAAGCCTAAGAAACACTCAACGCCTGAGTTCCAAGTAAAAAGAGTTCGCGTAACCAAGTGTAGCCAAGACGGTAGTATTGCTGAGACTAATACAGCAAAAGCGACGGAAATTATTAGTCTGGGTCGGGAGTCGAGGTTCTTGAACAACCTATTTGCAATAGACACTTAGATTAATAGTAGAGCATGATTAGCAGTATAAGCTGCCCTTGTCTAGTAGTGTGGGGAGTGGGGAGTGGGGAAGAGACGTTCCGGCGGAACGTCTGTACGGGAGTAGGGAGTGGGGAGTGGGGAATTGTAACAATTGACAATTAGCAATTAGCAATTAGCAATTCCCTTAATTATCCAAAGGTAAAGCTTCCAACTCAGTTGAAGTTGTGCTTTCTTGCGCACTGCACTTCTGGGTATGAGGTAGAGTTTGCAAACCCACCGCCGCTGTTCCATAAAGCCGACTAAATTCCTGCTCATAATGTGGGGCGACGATGGGATTCTGTATAAATACCAAAGTCTCGTCGTTTAAGAAATCCGCCGAACTAGACCAGTTATGACTACCAGTAATGACCAATACTCCGTCCAAAATTGCCATTTTGCTATGTACTCCGCGATCGCCTATTGGGGAAATGGGAATACCAACTGTGGTTATTGGGTGCTTCCAGGGATGAACTTTGGTTAATTGGTGTTTCTTCTTGCCTAGATATGGGCATACCCCCATCGCGTCATAGGCTTTCGAGTAAGGTCTTCCAAAGAAATCTGGGTCTATCAAAACTTTGATGTCTTCTACCCCTTGCTCGTGTACACTGCTGAGAGTATCACTAATCTTCTGGTCTGAATAGACAAACAACGCCATATGTACACTCTTTTTAGCTTGCTGCATATAAGAGGCAATGATTCCGTTACTAGTTATTCCGATCTCCTCATTTCTGTGGGCAGGTGAAAAATTGACTGTGATAGTTCCAGATCCAGCCGGAATTGTTACAGGATGTCTTTCGGGCTTATGAGATTTGAACAATCCCTGCCACATATAGCCGAATTCATTAGAAAAAGTTTGGGCAAGTTGAGCGTTATCGGGAACCACAACCATATTATTAGGATTGCCCCGAGTTTCCAAGTTGTCAAAATGCCCATGCATATCGGAAATCGTAAAGTTGCCACTGGATATGATAGTAGTCTTGCCATCTACAACAACAAACTTGTGATGCATCAGCCCACTACCTTTAGTGACTCCGCCACCTGTGTCATCTTTGATCTCAATACCACTCTCACGCAGCACTGCTAAAGCATCAGCAGGATAGCGCTTCAACTCTTCATAAGCTTGCTTATCATGCTTATTCATGCGTGCTATTTCTTCTGTTGTATAGTCGGTGATAGTTTTGTTGTATTTGTTGTCAATTAATACCCTGACTTTGACTCCGCGTTGGTGGGCAGATTTGAGTGCTTCTGCCACTTTTGTCAGCCTAAACTGCATCACCGCTAAATCCACAGTTGATTGTGCCTGATTGATTGCATCAATAATCTGCTGTTCTAAGTTGTCCCCCTTACGGGTAAAGTGGCGATACGGGTCTTCATAGTTAGAAGCTTTATTCTGGTTGAAATAAACTTGAACAGCAGGGTCTTGAGGTAGTTTGAGAATTTCTTTTGGTGAAGGCTTGAGGATGTTAACCAGAACAAACCCACCAATGAAAAGCAGTAATATGAAGACTGTTTTGGCAAAGCGAGAAAATTTGCGTTTGTGAGGAGTAATAAAATCTGTTAGGAATTTCATTTATAGTTATTGGGAGCATCCGGGTTTGGTTAATTGCCTACCCACAGACTGGAAGTCTGGGGCTACACGAACAAAGCCTGCCTTCGCAGGCTATATAATTCAATAAAGTTCAGTTAGTAGTATTCACGGACTGAAGATAGATCCCCCCAACCCCCCGATGATTTGGGGGGCTTATTCCCCCCTTTTTTAAGGGGGGCTAGGGGGGATAAATGCCTTAACTAAACGGTATTGCTATATAGTTAGGTTTTTTCCAATGTGGGATGCACCCCAGTTATCAGATTACTGATTTACCAAAGAAAGGCAGAGGGCAGAAGGCAGAAGGCA
>CAZZYE010001033.1:0-3183 GCA_964658145.1 uncultured Stigonema sp. | reverse complement strand
TCTCATTTAGGATTGCTATAGTGCTAAAAGCTCATCAATTTTCTGTTTCATTAATATCAGCAATTCATCTGCATTTTCCAACATAGCAGCAGATAGCAAGAAGACTTCCCGCCAACGTTTTTCAGTAATATGCCCCACTAAAATATTGAGATTTTCTTTTTGATTTACGCTGTAAGCAATCTTTCTAGCATAAAAATATTCTTGAAATGTGAGATGAGAAAATGAATAAATACCTGTTGCTCTTTCTACTAGTATTCCATGCTGTGCCTCAATCGACTTTAACACCAATTCACTATCTACTTGTAATGCTTTTGGGTCATCTTTAGCTTCAGGTAAATTTCTTATAAAATCTGCTATGTAGCGCTCTATATCTCTTTGTTTAAAGAAGTAATCGTTGCGCTCAAAGGTATTCCAACCAACTTGGCTAAGTAAAGTTTCTTTATTTCGGACTGATAAATTTTTATAAACTTCATCTCGCTTAATATTGCGCTTGGCATCCCACTTTCTTAGCAGAGTATGAATGGCTCTGTTGTATAACTCCGCACGGTCAGACGGAAAGTCACCTGACTCTCCAAATTCTAAGCATAACAACGTTAGCAACAGAGGGTTATTTGCTAATTCCTTAATCGGCTTATTTGACTCCAACTGTTGCATAAATTGTTTAGATGCATCTTTATCCTTTTTCTGCTGAAACCATTTTGTAACAAATGTTTTTATTTGCTTATCATCAAAATCAGCTACTTCAACTTCGGTAAACTGTTCAAAAGTATATTCTTTAGCAGCAATCCGGCAAGTAATAACAAACTGATTCGTGTGAAACTCATTGGAAAAATGTTGAATCTGCTGCAATACTCGTTCTGTATCATCTTCTCGGACTTCATCTAAACCATCAAGTAATATAAATGCTTTACTATGTCTCAATAGTTGAGATACCTTTACACTCGCATCTGTCACATCATAGCTTAGAAGTTGTTGGGCTATATATTCCAAAAGATTTGGTTCTTCAGACGATTCTGCAAAATCTTTGAGGGTGATAAACCAAGGTACTTGATTATTTTGAAATAGTCCCTCAATGCACTGCATTGCCAGATACTTTAAAAACGTGGTCTTTCCAGCTCCTGGTTTACCCAACACCATCAACTTGCTGTATTGCTCTACTGCTTGCAGTCCAGGTACTCGCTCCTGAGTAACACGGCTAAGCCCAAAGCGGTCAAATTCCTCTTTTGTACTACATCTTTGTAACAGTTCTGTAATTGCTAATCTTTGACGTCCAGTAATTTTATCAAGAATATTAACATTGGTGTAGATGCCTTGTTTTCCAGTTAGCTTAATCGGTTGAGCCATGTCTAGGATGCGCATTTTACTACAGCGCTCTTTTATCTGTGGCTTGACCTGTTCACGTACCTCTTGCACTAAGGCATCGATATTAACGCTACTGTCCTGCTCCTCCAAAGCTTGTTCAGATGACTGATTATTTGGTAAATTAACTGAGCTAAGTAAGTCTGTTAAACCTGCGATCGCTTCCCACTCCGACTCAAGCGTCAGCGCTTTACAGATTTCCTTAAACTTATCAACCTGAATTTCCTCACGTTTAAAAAATTTCTGAATAGTGCTGCGACCGACTGAGCCTTTTAAATCAATTGCAAGGTTTAGTTGTGTTTCAAAAAGCCGCTTCAAAACTTTTTGTGCTCGTTCTAAACCTTGAGGGGTGGCGCTAACGGTTTGTCGTTTCTTATTCATGCCTTGCAGCTAAGGGTTTATGGACTATAGTACACAACCACAAGCCAAGCATAGGACAATCACAGAATAATTTTAGACAAACGATTGTGCAATCAAGGTTTGGGGAATTTTGCAGGAAGCTAGAAGTAACAAACTTCATTGCTCTAAACTTATGAGATCCACATTGAAAAAGCCTAATTCCAAATCAGCAATAGAATTAAGCATTGCTGGTGAACGCCTACGTCAAGCACGTCACAGCTTTAACTTGGCATTCGTTGCCACCGCCGTTTCTACCTTGATCAGCCTAACTGGGGCTGGGTTGTTGCTTTCAGGGAAAGCAAGTGAAGGCGCAGTTACCGCTACTGGTGGAATGGTTGCAAGTGTGCGATGTGTTCAACTCGCCAAGGACAGCAATGATAGGCTAGATAAGATTTTAGCCGAACTTAAGGATGAAGAATAGGGGTTCGTGCGATCGCCCAAACTGACCAAAGCGCGATCGCACGGACCTACTTCATTATGGTGAAGATCTGTATACAGTTCGCGCGATCGCACGAACATTCTGGCGTGAGTCACTTTGAATACGATCGCTCCTCAAGGAGTACTGAAGTTAATCAATCATTAAAACTTACTCCCAGATCCACTCCTAGAACCTCCTCAATTTTCTTTATGGTGTCTTCTGCTACGCCACCCAGAACAGCCTCAGCCTCTAACTGATACCAGTAATTACGGGAAATTCCAGCTTCTTTAGCAAGCTGTGTCACTGGTCGGTTAGTAGTCTCTCTAGCCTGTTTAATGCGATGTCCTAATCCAGGGATGTCAATCTCTTGCTTGATAATTCGTCTTACTTTCACTCTTTACGGCTACAATTCCCACTCTACAAGTATATGTCAATTGTTAACTAAACAGTTGACAGTTGTTAATTAACAAGTTGACAATAAAAGATACAGAGAAAGGCGATCGCGCCGGCAAGCATAAATCGCCTTCTCTTACAAACCCTTGAAACAAAGGATTATTTTTATCATGACACAAGATACAACCACAATTCGTGCTGACCAGTTAACTGAAGGTGACATCATCCAGCACTCGACTGGCGACAATTGGATGGTCATCAGTGAGCCTGAGTACACAACTGGTGGTATCAGCTTTGAGGTGTTGTGCCTGGATGTGGAAGCAGCAGACAACACGCAAACAGTCTGTTTTGCTCCTGAAACAAGTTTTGTACTGCTTGACCATCAGCGCAGCGTGAAGGGTGCAAGTAAGTATCGCTCATGGGAGGAGATACTTGCTTCTTAGGAAGCACTTGTAAATCAAAAACCGCACCCTAACTGATGACACCTGCATGGGTTAGGGTGCGCCCCTTTGAAGTCCCTCTCAACTGCACCCTAAATATGCCACGTAAGACACCGAAATCTTTACCCTCCGCGACATCAGATAGCCAATCAGAACATTTACAAACCGTATCTG
>CAZZYE010001032.1:0-3189 GCA_964658145.1 uncultured Stigonema sp. | reverse complement strand
TTTTATATTAAGGCTTTAATTCCCCTTTGGATCTCTAAATAAGCGAACGTACAGTCAAGTACGGCATTCCTTTGCAGAGCAAAGGAACGAGGGACGAGGGAAGGAGATAATGAGATCATAGTAGGTTTGTACCCTGCTTTACCGTCGTTTTTTACCGCGCTGCCAATTTTGACTATTGGGTTGTTTGGCGAATTCTCCTTTGGGAAAAAGTTTCACCTCTAATTCTTCATAACTGCCTTCAAAGTCACAATGACCGTAGAGGGGACATTGACGACAGTAAACGCCTTCGGTATAGCGTTCTAAGTTCTCGCGGTTGAAGAAGTACGGTTTTTGACTAAAGGTGCTGGCTACCCATTGCCATGACATGTTATTGCTGGCTGGATCGCCATCTTGCAGGTGTTCGAGAAACCACTTTGCTCCTGTTTGCCAACGAATATGCCGCCAATGGACAATGTAAGCTGCTAGCCACATGCGTGCGTGGTTGTGCAAATAGCCGATTGAGCGCAAGTCACGGCTGAAGCTGTCGATGCAAACTCTGCCTGTAGTACCTTGTTTGATGTCGTCTGGGAAATCAGGTGCGTAGTCTTTGGGGGTATAGCCAGTTTTGTATTCCTCTTGGTCTTGCCAGATCCCATCCCCTAGTTTGACATACAGCCTCTGCCAGTAGTCGCGCCAACCCAATTCGTTAATCAGTTTAGTGGCTTCGTCTTGATTTTGTACGCGGCTTAAAACGTAATCCCGAATTTCACACAAGCTGAGAACGCCGTAGCGAATGTAGGGGGAAAGTCGCGTTACAGCACCAGTGAAAAAGTTACGTGTTTTCCCGTAGTTTCTTGGGTCTACTTTTTGCAGTGCTGTCTCTGCGGCTTTACGTCCACCCACAATTTCGCTGATGTGGTCGTCGCGTTTGGCGGCGTTGGGGAATTGTTCACGGAGGTAAGTCACCAACTCTTCGCGGTTGGCAAAGTCGCGTTGCATGTTGTTAGTCATGTTTGTTTGATTTGTAAAGCGCTCGACGACGCACATTCGCACGGCAGTCGCCCGTAGCTCGGGAAACCCTCCGACAGCGCTGCCTTGGCAACAAAAACAAAGCCTACGCAGGCTAAAGCACTATTATCACGTATAAATAGAAGCAAAGCCTTCGACCAACAGAAAGAGCTTTTTTTAGATGGGTAGATTAATAATTAACTCCGGCTCAAGATATTATCAATGTTGGAGGCTATGTGGTTAGGAATCAAGAGGAAATATTAGAATTACTATCCACACTAGGAGCATAATCTATGCCAGAACCTCTTTCCCTAATTTCTAGTGCTGACATTCAACAAGAGGAGTTCATCACTTTTTTACAACAATCAGGAGTAGTGCTACATCCAGATAAATTATATGATGGACGCTTGTCCGAAGGAAACCTCCATGTCTGGATCGCTTTAGATAATAGTGAGCTAAAAAACTTTGATGCTAATGAAATTGAGGTAATTGCACACAGGCTTGGGGGTATTCCAAAAACTCATATCCTGCTTGATGTTAGCAAAGAACTAGGCAGCGAACAAATAGCGCTTGAGTTTGCTTGTAAGTTTGCTACACAATGGCATTGCGTTATTTACGACTCAAACCAACAAGTTTACTCTCCCAATCAATTATTAAAGTTGTGCCAAAATAGTCAAATTAGCAGCTTGCACAGGTTGGGTTAAGGTTATACTAATGCAGCTGAGTTACTGCTTTTAGAGTTTATCCTGTCCTTCTAAATCATGAGCGAGCGATCGCAGCGCCCCCCGATACTCAAACCGGATGAATCCTATACTTTCCGCAGGAAATCGGTGCGCTATATGTCCGTCGCCGTAACCCCAGAGTACAACTTGTTTTCATCGTCAACAACGAGTAATTACACAAGACCTGATGCTTTATCGAGTTCCTACTGACTTAGAAGTGAAGGATGCAGATCTTAGTCGGAATTCTTCTGCAAACTTAAGAATATGTCGCTAAAGTCATATATAGAAAACGATAAATAATCATGCCTAGCCGTCCTATCTATCTAGATTGCCAAGCTACCACACCCGTAGATGAACGGGTACTCACGGCAATGCTACCCTACTTTACTGAACACTTTGGCAATCCATCCAGCATTAGTCATGTTTATGGCTGGGAAGCGGAAGCTGCTGTAAAACTGGCAAGGGAAATATTAGCAGACGCAATTAACGCCACACCAGAAGAAATTGTCTTTACCAGTGGCGCCACAGAAGCTAATAATTTAGCAATTAAAGGTGTAGCAGAAGCGTATTTTCAAAAAGGACAGCATATTATTACTGTCGCCACCGAACATAGCGCCGTCCTTGACCCTTGTGAGTATCTCAAGACCCTTGGTTTTGAAATCACAATCCTCCCAGTCCAAAAAGATGGACTCATCGATTTAACTCAGTTGTCACAAGCTTTCCGTCCGGACACAGTTCTGGTTTCGGTGATGGCTGCGAATAACGAAATTGGTGTGTTGCAGCCATTAGCAGAAATTGGGTTAAGGTGTCGCGATGCAGGTATCCTTTTCCACACCGACGCCGCACAAGCCATTGGCAAAATTCCTCTGGACGTGCAGGCGTTGAAAATTGACATGATGTCATTAACAGCACATAAAATATACGGACCCAAAGGCATCGGTGCTTTGTACGTCCGTCGCCGTAACCCTAGAGTAAAACTAGCTCCGCAGCAGCATGGTGGTGGACATGAACGGGGGATGCGTTCTGGCACTTTATATACACCGCAAATCGTAGGATTTGGTAAGGCGGTTGAGATAGCTTTACTTGAACAATCGACGGAAACTCAACAGCACACCCAGCTAAGACAAAGATTATGGGAACAGTTATCTGGGCTTGAGGGAATTCATCTCAACGGACATCCCACCCAGCGACTACCAGGAAACCTGAATATCAGTGTTGGGGGAGTGGATGGATCTGCACTGCTGTTAGGATTGCAACCAGTGATGGCGGTGTCTTCTGGATCGGCTTGTTCTTCAGCAACGACTGCACCATCTCACGTCCTCACTGCACTGGGACATTCGGAACCGTTAGCTTATGCATCGATCCGGTTTGGAATCGGACGCTTCAATACAGTTGAGGAAATTGATCGAGTTGCAGCACATGCGATCGCCACTATTCAAAGTTTGCGATCGCCTTGCTTCATTGGTAGTTAATAATTAGT
>CAZZYE010001031.1:0-3193 GCA_964658145.1 uncultured Stigonema sp. | reverse complement strand
ATTAGCCAGTCTTCCACTAACTAATTGTTATTAACGGCTTCTGAAGAGCGATGGTACAAGAAAACCGTATTTTTGGAGTACAGTTTTGGCTGGATCGCTGGATAAAAACTGGACAAAGTCCTTAGCAGCATCGACATTTTTACTACTTTTCAACACTGCCATTGGGTAGACAATCGGGGAGTGGGATTTCTCGTCAGCAACAACTGCCACTTTTACCTTATTAGAGATTTTGGCATCAGTAGCATAAACCAAACCCGCATCAGCGTTACCACTTTCTACAGATGACAGGACTTGACGTACATTGTTGGCATAGACTAATTTGGACTTGACCTGATCGTAAATATTCAATTGCTTCAAGACTTGATCGGCGTATTGCCCTGCTGGGACACTCCTAGGTTCGCCGACTGCAATCCGCTTAATATTGGCGTCTGTCAGGCTATTGAAGCTGGAAATGCTAGTAGTAGAGTTATTGGGCACAATCAAAACCAGACGATTGTTTGCTAGATTGGTACGAGTACCGGGGATCAGCAGCCCTTTTTGCTCAAGTGCATCCATTTGCTTTTTACCAGCAGAGATAAAGACATCTGCTGGCGCACCTTGCTCAATCTGTTGCTGCAATGCACCAGAAGCGCCAAAGTTATAACTTATATTGACGTTTGGTTTACTTTTTTGGTAAAGAGGCTGAATTTCTGCCATTGTCTCTTTTAAGCTGGCGGCAGCAGATACGAGTAGATTGGTGTTTGACTGTGCTAAGACAGAAGAGGAATCAACCAACCGGAAACCAACTCCTAGGAGTAAGCTAGTAACAGTTGTGACTATCAAGCCAATAATTTGTCTTCTTTTCATGGGAAAACCTCAAGACAACGATTTTTTTCATAGAATTGATATTGGTAATTTACCAACATAATCGGATAGTTACTTAATAATTTTGGTAAAATTATGCCGAGAAAAGAACAAGGATGGGTCACATTTCAAACATCGGAGGAGGAGCGGAAACTTCTAGAGGAGTTCTGCCAGGAGTCTCAGCGTACTAAGACAGAGATCCTGCGGGAACTAGTGCGTGGTCTGAGTAAGCACTCTTCACCACCCTCGTTTCCAACTATGCAGGAACTGAAAGAAGATGCTTACACTCCTGAAATTGAACTTTATAGTGAGAAGAAACCTTTAAAAGTTAGCTCCCGCAATATTCTGAAGGGTGTAGTTAAACGAGTTATCACCGGATCAGTTAATAGTGAGGTGACGCTGGAGATTGTCCACAAAGTTGAGCTAACGTCGATTATTACCAAAGTGTCAGCAGAGGAATTGGCTCTGTCTGAAGGAAAAGAAGCTTATGCAGTCATTAAAGCCAACGATATAGTTATTGCTAGGGAATAGACATGAAAGAAAGGTGTGCGATTGACAATTAATGAACCCATGTTCTCGGCATAGTGTTCAAGCGATCGCCCCAATGTATAAAATGTGCAAAAAAACAGCAAAAGCCCAACGGTTGTAAACCAAGGGCTTTAATGTTGCTTGTTTAACGTTCGTCGCGGCTCAGAAGTGAGAAACTGGCACCTTAATTGATCCACGAACTTCGGAATCGAGTGCCGGAACCTTGGAAACACCGAATGGGTCAACCTGTTGAGGGGTCTGATTGGGCGAAGAACGCAAAAATCGCTTGACGCTAGCAGACGGATCTTTGAAAAAGTCCGCCGGGTTGAGAGATTGAGATGGCTGGTTATGTACTGATGGAATTGAGTTAGTAATTTGTTCTAGTCTGTTGGTTTGGTCAATGACATTACCTGCATCACTATTAATTGTGGCTGGATGAGTAACCAAAACAGCAGCCTTACCGGGATCAGTTTCGTTTGCATAGGCTCTCTGAGTCACGGCGATCGCGCTCAGCACGACGAAGGCTTTCGTTAAGCGTTTCATAATTAAGTCCGCTCTCATGATGCTTGCTCTGTAATTCAATTGTGCTATCTTATGTAGTCTTCTGTCACACACAGCCCAAGTGTAGAGTAGTTCGTGTAAAATACCGTCTAGAGGATACTTTTATTTTGACACAACTAGCAATTTAACAGAATATAGGAGTTAGGAGCCATGAGCCTCCTCTATTCTGAGTCTAGGCTCCTGACTCCTATATATATTTGCTCACAACACCAGGAAAAAATTCGTGTCCCTTATACCTGGCTTTTTTAAAAACTGTAGGCTTAAACCTCGATCCATTAAATTTTCTGTATTGTATTTTACATAGTTTCAATCTCTATGACGTTGCACTTTATCTGACCCAGCCCTGTATTCAAGAACGCTTGCGGAGGAACGCGCCCCTAGTATGAGGGACAACTTGCCCTCGCATCTTCACAAAGAAACGGTGTAAGATTAATTTTTGTGAAAAAACTACATAATCTTAGTTATATTTGAATGCGCTTAATTTGATTATTATATAGTAATGTAAAAATATTTAAACTGCGAGGATTATATATCTGTGCGGGATGATCTACAAGGATTGGAAATTACTCAAAAAGAACTACAGAATTTGACTAATTTGCCAGTTAAGGAGAAACTTATTCTCATTATTAATCCCATGAAGAAATGGGTAAGTAAATTTATAGAACAACTTAAAGGGTCTGAAGGTGCTACCGTATTTTTTAAGGGATTTTCTATCTTATTTTTAATCCTGATTATATTTGATGTTATTAAAATGTTTGCTACATGGATAACAATTCCATCATGGTTATTATTAATAATATTATGCTTACCTGCCGGAATACTTATACAAATTGTCTTCTATATTGTGTGGAAGCAAAGAAGCCGTATTGTCAAAGCTAACATTACACATTCTCTCAAAATTATTTTAGATGATGTTGATAGGTATAATGCTGTTGTCAAAGCGATAGATATCAACGATCAAATCGAGGCAGCAGGCAATCTCGGAGCGAGGATCAAGGAAAGAAAGAGAGTTGTCGAAGCACTTCAACTTACAAGAGCCGATTTAGTTCGCGCTTTGATGACAGAAAGAATTTTGAGAGAAAATAAGAAATTTATCGTTAGTAATACAGAATTGTTTGCCAATAACTTAACTACTTTAATAGCAATGCAAGTTACTGAACAAGCTACTGAACACGGACGGTTACTCAATGAAGCCTTGCAGATTGCCTTAGATGTGCAGTACGAAATGAGAAGGTTACAAGAAAGGTAAAATTGTTAATTG
>CAZZYE010001030.1:1811-3197 GCA_964658145.1 uncultured Stigonema sp. | reverse complement strand
CCAGTTCATAGGGCGGGCTAGAAGCCCACCCCACAAGAAATAGTTGGATATTTTTTTACTTGGAAATCCCTAGTATAGATTTATCAGGGAACTCTTAGCCATTCCCCAATCCAAAAATACCCATGCGATCGCCCCTCCGTCCAGGAAGTAAGCGATCGGCAAAGGCTTTGCCTTTGCCCCTACGACAATCTACTGGGTAATAAACAGAAAATAGCTGTAAAATTTAGATGCGTTTGCCCTAATTGAGCCATTGTGCAAAATCTGTAGCAAAGCGATCGCTCAATATTGCCTCTCGAATCTTTTGAGTAAAGCTAATAAGTTCGGTAATGTTGTGAATGCTTAACAAAGTGTAAGCCAAAATTTCTTGCGCTCGTACTAAATGAGACAAATAAGCACAGGTGAAGTTTTGACAAGTGTAGCAAGCACAAGTTTCATCCAAAGGTGTAAAATCTTCACGAAACTTAGCATTTTTTAAGTTCCAGCGATCGCCTTGTACGATCGCCGTACCATGTCTTGCCCAACGAGTCGGAATCACACAGTCAAATAAATCGATGCCAGATGCGATCGCAATTGCCATCTCCCGATAAGTACCTACGCCCATCAAGTAACGCGGCTTTTCGGGTGGTAGCAGTGGCGCTGTAGCTTGCACAATTTGAGCCATCAATTCTGGAGGTTCTCCTACACTCACACCACCAATGGCATATCCAGGCAAATCAAACTTCGATAAAGCAACAGCAGCATGAGAGCGCAAATCTAAATACACACCCCCCTGTACAATGCCAAACAATGCCTGATCGCTACGTTGATGTGCCGCAATACATCTTTCTAGCCAACGGTAAGTGCGTTCTGTTGCTGCTTCCACCTCTTGGCGACTAGCAGGGTAGGGCGGACACTCATCAAACGCCATGATCACATCCGCCCCCAAAGTATTCTGAATCTCAATAGAGCGCTCTGGTGTTAAATTAATGATTTGACCATCATGAGGAGAGCGAAATATGACACCTTCTTCACTAAGGGATCGCATTTCGCTCAAGCTGAAGACCTGAAACCCACCTGAATCCGTAAGCATCGGACCGTTCCAGCCCATAAACTTGTGCAGCCCTCCACCTCCAGCCACAATCGCCTCACCCGGTTGGAGATGCAGATGATAGGTATTAGATAATACCATCTGCGCTCCAGTGTCTTTAAGTTGGGCTGGAGTGATGGTTTTAACATTTGCTAGCGTCCCCACAGGCATAAATCGTGGAGTTTCAACCGGACCGTGAGGGGTTAAAAAAACCCCCACCCGTGCTTTCGTCTGGCTACAGCAAGCAAGACATTGAAAAGAAAATTTAGTCATTAGTCAATAGTCAATAGTCATTGTTAAGAGGGAACAGGGAACAGGGA
>CAZZYE010001030.1:0-1732 GCA_964658145.1 uncultured Stigonema sp. | reverse complement strand
CCCTGTTCCCTGTTCCCGCCCCGAAAGGGCTTGGTCAGAACACATTCATACAACTAACAACTAACAACTAACATTAAAACAAATCACAATTATCGTCGTCAATTTCTGCATCTAATTGCGCTGAGAGTACCTGCTCCATCATGGCTTCTATAGCGCTGACATTCAAGGAACGCTCTTGTCGCTCTTGCCTTGGGGTAGAGAGGGGAATGAGCCGCAGACAAGTTCCTAGTTGCATCAGATCAAAGTAGGTTTGTTGTTGTGGGGACTGTTTGAGTTCCAAGTAATCAAAACTATAAACATTAAGATAAAGCGCATGGTTAGCGACTAGAGTAGACCTTTGCGGATTGGCAAACACTTCCAGTACATCTCCTTCACCCTCGCTCTGCAATTTACCATCTTGGGTGTAGATGTAGTGTACACGACCTAAATCCTTTAGCAATCGCCGCATATCGAGCTTATTCACAATTACGCCTGTGTTGATAATGCACGGGGCAGGTATTCTAGTATCGGGTAGATGGTGACTCATAATTAAATAGCAAATGAATGTGGAGATACATCGATCGCTAAACAATCAATTTAGCAGCTTTGTTGATCCCCTAAATTTTAATAATTATCAACTTTGTTGAGCTATCTCTTAAAAAGCTGCATTCTTGTTATTTAGTTGAAAAACGCCGCCATCAAACTACCACCCATAACATCGCAACTTTTTCCCTATATAAAAAAGTAGTATCCTATACATTATATCTAATCGTTATCACTTGGCTAAGCATAACAAAATTTTCCGGGTAAATAGATCATAAGCGTTAATCTTATTTAAAGCTTTAAAAAAATATATATTACTTTCCATGACGAAATTCGAGAGCGTCATTTGTCAAATACCAATTACCAATTACCAATGACTAATCAACAAACGTGGGGAAAACAACTGGTGTTAGATATAGCAGCATCTGTGGTATTCTATACTAGCATTGCCATACCATATGTGGACACGTTAGATTTTCGAGAAGTGGCACGCCTTGCCCCGCAGGTAGGACTAATGATTGGGGGAATTTTAGCACTATTTGATGCTTTAATGAATTATTTAGGTATGCCGATGCTCACTCGTAGTGCTTTAGTAGTGGCTGTTTGGATTGCTATTACTGGAGGACTGCACTTAGATGGCGTTATGGATACTGCTGATGGATTAGCAGTGGGCGATAAAGACAGACGACTGGAGGTGATGGCGGATAGTGCCACAGGTGCATTTGGCGCAATGGCAGCGATCGCCTTACTGCTAATTAAAACAACTGCTTTAACAGATATAGAGTCAAACCGTTGGTTGGTGTTGATGGCTGCTTGTGGGTGGGGACGTTGGGGTCAACAACTGGCGATCGCTCGATATCCTTACCTAAAACCAACTGGCAAAGGGGCTTTTCACAAAGCAGCTTTTCGTTCTTATAAAGATTTGTTACCGGGACTGCTGTTGCTGGTGGGCTTGAGTGGGTTACAAATACTGCTAGACAAAAAGCGCCTATTTTTCGCGATCGGTTTGACACTTGCTGGAAGTGCGATCGCTTTTCTCACAGGTGCCTGGTTTACTCGCAAACTAGGCGGACATACAGGAGATACCTACGGCGCAGTCGTTGAGTGGACTGAAGCCTTATTTTTGTGTGTATTAACTACTGGGGGGAGTGGGGAGTAGTGAGTGGGGAGTGGGAGATGAGGAGGACAAGGGAGACAAGGAAGCATTCCT
>CAZZYE010001029.1:0-3204 GCA_964658145.1 uncultured Stigonema sp. | reverse complement strand
CCCCGTTAAGAGTTCCCTTTTAAAATTTAAAGCACAAAAGCCGGATTTTCAGGAGGAAGAGAAAGAACCAATTTCGGCTTATGAAGCAGCCAAAGAGTTTATTGGTTGTGTAGATAGTGGACTTGGCGACCTTTCTACTAATAAAAAGTATTTGCTGGGTAATTGGTAAAGGATGAACAAAAATGTTTTATAATATATAAAAAAATGAATTGATGTAATTACTGAGGAGAAGATAATGACTCAAGCAATTGAGCGGGAAAAAACGATTTTAGAGCAAATCAAAGGTTTAACTGAGCAACAACAGCAGGAGGTATTAGATTTTATTGAATTTTTGCAGTTTAAAGCGCAAAAGCAGGAGGTAACGGACGAAGAAAAACAACCGATTTCCTTTTTAGAAGCTGCTAAGGAATTTATTGGTTCTGTAGAAGGACCAAGTGATCTATCGCTGAAAAAGAAGGAGTTAAAAAAAGGCTATAAGGCAATATGCAAAGAAGAATCTTGATTGATGCTAGTTCCTTAGTAGCTTTAATTAATAAACGCGATCGCTTTCATAGTTGGGTTACAAAAGAGGTAACTCATCTTACATATCCTTTCCTAACTTGTGAAGCAGTGATAACAGAGACTTGTTTTCTTCTACAAGATCTCTATGGGGGTGAAGATGCTGTTTTAGGGTTAGTCAGTAGCGGTAATATTCAAATTCCTTTTCAAATCAGTGATGAAATAGGAACGGTTAGGGAATTGATGAAGCGGTATCAAAATGTTCCAATGTCGTTAGCTGATGCTTGTTTGGTAATAATGAGTGAGTTGATTGCAGGAAGTTGCGTGTTGACGTTAGATAGTGACTTTCGGATTTATCGGAGGAATAAGAATGAGATGATTGATGTGATTATTGCTGATGGCTTATGAGGAGAGGGGGTAGGGATGGGTGAGATACAAATACCGCCTCATTGGAAGGTTGTAAAATTTGGAAAAATTTGTCAATTCACTTGTAAACCAAGGGGATTAAAATATTCTGATTATGAAAAAATTCCATTTATACCAATGGAATTAATACCAATTTGAAATCTTTATTTTGATAAATTTATATGGCAATAAGGAGCAAAAATTACCAGTGGAACATATTTTGAGAACGGTAATTTTTTAATTGCTAAGATAACTCCGTCATTTGAAAATGGAAAACAAGGAATTATTGAGAATTTGCCTGTAGCTTTTGGTGTAGCTACTACCGAAATTCTACCAATAAAAGAAATATCTGATTTAAGTGATAAAGAGTTTTTAGCTTACTTTTTGTTGCGTCAAGACATACGCAATGATCTTGCCCAAAAAATGGAAGGTTCAACAGGTAGGCAAAGATTTGGCAAGTCTGTACTAGAAAATGTAGATATTTACCTCCCTCCACTCCCCGAACAAAAGGCGATAGCCCACACCCTGCGAACCATCCAAAAAGCCAACGAAACCCGCCAGCGAGAGTTAGAACTGGAACGGGAACGCAAAGCAGCACTGATGCAGTATCTCTTTAGTCATGGCACTCACAACGAACCCTGCAAGCAGACAGAAATAGGAGAGATGGCTGAGAGTTGGGAAGTGGTTAGACTCGATTCGCTTGTTGAGTTTCTAAGCGGAGGAACTCCTTCAAAAAACCATCCTGTATGGTGGCAGGGTAATATTCCTTGGGTAAGTACAAAGGATTTAAAACAACCGAGACTATCAGACACTATCGACCATATTTCAAAAGAAGGCTTAGAAAATGGCTCACGTATGGTTTCTGAGAAAACACTTTTAGTTGCTGTTCGTGGTATGTGTCTTGCAAAAAATATTCCAGTGGCAATGACAGAAGTACCTATGACTTTTAATCAAGATATTAAGGCACTTGTTCCATCTTCTCAGGTTAAGCCTGAATACCTTCTCTATGTAATCCAGTATCTCAAAGACTATATTTTACGATTTGTTGGAACTTCAGCACATGGAACAAAACGACTAGCTACATCTTCTCTAAAAGCAATTCAAATACCTTTGCCAAGAATAGAAGAACAGCAAATAATTGCTAATGTCTTACACTTGTGCGATCGCAAAATCTCCGCCCTAGAAAAAGAAATCACCTTAACTAACGAACTCTTCCACGCCATGCTGGAACAACTGATGACAGGTAAAATTTCCACCCAACCCTTAATAAATAAGGAGAATTAAACTATGCTACTAGAAGATTACTTTGAATTTCTGGCTCCCGATGATATTCGAGTAAAAGGCACAAGAGTAGGAATAGAAAGTATTCTCTATAAATATATTTATCGCCAACGTTCGCCAGAGTAAATTATTCAACACTTTTCTACCCTTACCCTCGAGCAAATTTATGCCACTATCTTTTATTACTTAAATAATAAAGAAACCTTAGATCAATATATAGCAGACTGCTTAGAATGGTCGCACCAACAAGGGAAAGCTCAAATATTGAACCCTCATCCAGCTTCAATTAGATTGCAAAAAATCAAAGAAGAAAGACAGCAAAAATTAGTTAACTCTCAAGGATAAATTATGCAAATCGAAGACTACTTTAACTTTTTCACCCGCAACGA
The DNA here is from genome assembly GCA_964658145.1 of uncultured Stigonema sp. GTDB lineage: Bacteria > Cyanobacteriota > Cyanobacteriia > Cyanobacteriales > Nostocaceae > Stigonema. Next base: position 631 of record CAZZYE010001029.1, on the reverse strand, counting down.
CATTCGCCTAAAGGGTTCTCGGATTGGCATTGAAACCATTTTATATGAATATATCTATCGCCGCCAGTCCCCAGAGGCGATCGCTCAACTTTATCCGACTCTTACCCTAGAGCAAATCCATGCGACAATTCTCTATTACTTACACAATCAAGAAGCTGTTACTCAATACATGGCAGACTGGTTAAATTATTGCAAAGAATCGGCAAAACAACAAGATGAAAACCCACCCGACGATATTATTAAATTGCGCCAGTTAAAAGCACAAAGATGGGTTATTTAGTGAGTATTAAATACCTCATTAATGAAAATTTACCGCCTCTTTATCAAGAACAGTTATTACGTTATCTACCTAATACCGTTTCTCCATGAAGCTGCGCTAAATATTCTCTCTTAGCCCCCCTTAAAAAGGGGGGTTGGGGGGATCTGATTTATGGCAACTTCACATAGAACTGGTATAACTTAACTGTTTTAATGGTTGGCGAGATAAATGTTCCCCCTAAAGGTACGTTAGACCCAGAAATATTGATATGGAGCGAACTCAATAACTTTATCCTTGTCACCAACAACCGCAATACGGTTCAGTTAGTAGCGTTTACGGACTGAAGATCCCCCCAACCCCCCTTAAAAAGGG
>CAZZYE010001028.1:0-3211 GCA_964658145.1 uncultured Stigonema sp. | reverse complement strand
GGTGAGACAGCCCTGAAGGAGGGTTTCCCTCCGCAGGGGACTGCGAACCCGAAGGGCCGTTCGCCCCTACTTGGTTACTGGCGACAGCAGCTAGACGGCATTTCCATGCTCAATCTGCCTACTGACCGACCAAGACCAGCAGCTCAAACCTACCAAGGTGCAACGCAACTTCTGCAATTATCGAAAAGCCTCAGTGAATCCCTAGAGGCTCTCTCGCAAAAGTCTGGGGTGACTTTGTTCATGACTCTGCTGGCAGCATTCCAAATCTTACTTTACCGCTACACGCAGCAAGAAGATATTGCTGTGGGTTCACCTATTGCCAACCGCAACCGCAGTAGTCTTGAAGGGTTAATTGGCTTTTTTGTCAATAGTTTAGTGCTGCGTACCCACCTTGGTGGAAACCCAACGTTTCGAGAACTCTTAAGTCGAGTGCGAGAGGTAGCGTTGGGAGCTTATGCTCACCAAGATTTGCCTTTTGAGAAGCTGGTGGAGGAACTGCATCCAGAGCGGAACTTGAACCAAAATCCCCTGTTTCAAGTGGTGTTTGCGCTCCAGAATGCGCCGATATCAGCGTTAGAGCTACCTGAGTTAACGCTTTTGTGGCAGCAATTTGATACTCAGACAACGCGGTTTGATTTGGAGTTCCATTTGTGGGAGCGAACCTCTAAAGAAGGCGCAAATCTTACGCCTGAAAATGGGTTATGGGTAAATAGCTCAGAAGGAATCAGCGGTTTTGTCATTTACAGCACCGATTTATTTGATGACGCTACTATTACCCGCATGCTGGGACATTTCCAAACGCTGCTAGAAAGTATTGTTGCTAATCCAGAACAACGAGTCGCCAACTTACCACTTTTAAGTGCATCTGAGCTACATCAGTTGTTAGTGGAATGGAACAATACCCAGGTAGATTATCCCCAGGATTTATGCATTCATCAGTTGGTTGAAGTTCAATCGGAGCAATCGCCTGATGCTATAGCGGTAGTATTTGGCGATCGGCAACTCACCTACCGAGAGTTAAATATACGTAGCAATAAACTTGCACGTTATCTACAAAAACTGGGTGTTGGGGCAGAAGTTTTAGTAGGACTTTATGTGCCGCGTTCGTCGAAGACGTTGCCGGAGGCATCGCTTGAACTGGTCATCGGGATGTTGGGTATTATGAAAGCGGGTGGAGCGTATCTGCCTTTAGATCCAAGCTACCCGACTGAGCGGACAAGCTTTATGCTTGAAGATGCACAAGTCCCAGTTTTATTGACTCAGAAAAGGTGGGTTGAGCGTCTTGGAAGGCACAAGTTACAGGTAATCTGTTTGGATGAAGATTGGGAGACGATTGACCAAGAAAGCGAAGATAATTTAACCAGTAGTACTATAGCAGAAAACCTTGCTTATGTCATCTACACATCTGGTTCAACTGGAAAGCCTAAAGGAGTTCAAATTGAACACCGGGGATTGTTAAATCTAGTCAATTGGCATGAACAAGCTTTTGCAATTTCAGCCCAAGACCGAGCGACGCAAATTGCTGGAATTGCCTTTGACGCTTGCGGCTGGGAAATTTGGCCTTATCTGAGTGCTGGCGCAAGCATCTATTTTGCAGATGATGAAACTAGGCGATCGCCAAAGCAACTGCAAGATTGGCTAATATCAAAAGCGATCTCAATTAGCTTTTTACCAACACCTTTGGCAGAGCAACTTTTATCATTAGATTGGCCCAAGAATACAGCTTTGCGAATATTGCTAACAGGTGGAGACAAACTAAATCAGTATCCTTTGGCTGACCATCCTTTCCAAGTTGTAAATAATTACGGACCGACTGAGAATACAGTTGTCACAACTTCTGGTCATGTTCCTGTTAAAAATCAAACTGATGTAGCACCTACAATTGGTCGTCCCATTGCCAACACACAAGTTTATGTACTGGATGGACATTTACAACCTGTACCTATCGGCGTTGCTGGCGAGTTGTACATAGCTGGTGATGGATTGGCGCGAGGATACCTGAAAACAGAAATCGGGTTTCTTGAAGAAACCGGGTTTCTCCCAAAAGCACGTCTTTATAAAACGGGTGATTTAGTTCGTTATCGACCAGATGGCAATATAGAATTTTTAGGTCGCCTCGATGATCAGGTAAAAATTCGCGGTTACCGCATCGAGTTGGGAGAAATTGAAGCAGTCCTGAGTCAGCATCCGGCAGTACAACAACAGGTAGTAATGGTTCGTGAGGATGTAGGCGAAAAGCGTTTAGTAGCTTATGTAGCGCTGAATACTGAGTACAGCAGCCAACAGGAGCAAATCCAACAGATGCAATTGCCGGAGGAGCAGGTTTTGCAATGGCAGATGCTGTACAACGAATTTCAATTCCTATCAGGGATTCAGACAAAAACGGCTGCCACTACATTAGATAAAATACCACATTCGCGTACTCCTGATATATTGGACTCGAATGACAACCTCTATAATCAACCTGATGCTGATTCAGATCCGACATTTAATATTGTAGGCTGGAATAGCAGTTACACCAATCAGCCAATTCCAGCAGAGCAAATGCGCGAGTGGGTAGATAACCAAGTCGCGCAAATTCTAGCTTTGCAACCCAGTCGGGTGCTAGAAATTGGCTGTGGAACAGGTCTAATTCTGTTTAGGATTGCACCTCACTGCATTAAATATTGTGGGACAGACTTTTCCTCTGCTTCACTTAAATACATTCAACAGCAGTTGGCAAATGTAGAGACGCAAGCGATCGCACCTCTACACCAAGTAACGCTGCTTGAGAAGATGGCGACTGACTTTGAGGGAGTAGAAGCACAAGCTTTTGATACGGTAATTCTCAACTCAGTTGTGCAATACTTTCCTAATATTGACTATCTTGTGCAGGTGCTAGAAGGTGCTGTGCAGGCAACTGCCCCTGGTGGTTTTATATTCATAGGAGATGTGCGTAGTCGGCAACTTTTGCAAGCTTTCCATGCATCGGTGCAACTGTATCAAGCTGAACCATCCCTCAGCCGCGAACAGTTGCAGCAACAGGTGCAAATGCAAATTTTCCAAGAAACAGAGTTAGTCATTGACCCAGCTTTTTTCGGTGCATTAAAGCAGCGCTTTCCTCAAATTAGCCATGTACAAATTCAGTTAATGCGGGGTCGTCACCACAACGAGTTAACTCAGTTTCGTTACAATGCAGTTCTTCATATTGGTGTCCAAACAGATCCCCCCA
>CAZZYE010001027.1:0-3217 GCA_964658145.1 uncultured Stigonema sp. | reverse complement strand
ATTAGCAATGAACAATTAGCAATTCCCCATTAGTTAGATGTTTTTTGCTTCTGGAGAGATGCTAACTCTTCTGTTAATGTCTCTTCCAGCACCTCTATGACAGCCTGCGGGTCAGCAGCTTCCTTCATCATTTCAGCCTCGGGGTCTTGCCGATTTTTCACATTGGGAAGATCGCGGCGTAGTTCCTCAACCAAGGCGATGAGTTTGGCAATTTTTTGCTCGGATAGCAAGTTCAGTTGCAGGGTTAGCTGCGCCCGTTGCTCCGCCAGTTTTTCTTGCCGATTTTGCGTAACCAGCACCCCTGTAGTGACCAGCAATGAGCCGATGGAAAGTGAAAATTGCAGCCAAGCAAACGGAGGGGGGTCAAATCGCGGTACGCCGAAACGCCGTGGCAAAGAATTGGGTATCACCCACAGGGTAATCGCGAGCAGGATGCTGCACAGGAATCTTGGACGACCGAAAAAAGCGGTTACGGCTTCCACAGTCCGCTGGTGTTGAGACACCTGCTGTTCGTGGCGTGCATGCAACTCTATGATAGTCTCGATATTGTGACTAACATGTTCCGGCAATGGGGCAGTGGGTAAAATGGTCTTGCTATGTTGTCCTCGTGATTCTTGAGGTAAATTTTCCTGGTTTGGTTTGCTGCTGGTTTTCATGGGCTGTCTTATCCTTATGAACTACCTCCACACCTCATATAGGCAGATTGCTTGAACAAAGCCGTTAAGGATAGAAACAGAGGCTTCTGCTCTGCGTCTAACGAGACTAGTTTCTAAACAAAGTGCGAATATATTCTACACACGCCTGCTCCTTGGTGTAGGATCTTGGTCGTAAGTATAGCCGCAATTTTCTTACACCTACCACGGGCGGCGTACCACCCCACCCTTTACGAATGGAACAAACACATAAACTCCCCCCACTCCCGTACAGAGGTTCCGGCGGAACGTCTCTTCCCTACTCCCGTACAGACGTTCCGCTGTCCCGTCTCTTCCCCACTCCCCATATCTCTGATCCGCACATAATTTAAGCAGTACTTTCGTGGCTTTTCGGTAAACTGTTAAGAGTAGGTTCCTAGTAACTAATTTACTGAACATTACTTGACATTGTTTAACTTACTTTTTAGCCTTAGTTTCTAATGAACGAATCAACTCACGAATCACATCCGACTGAGTTCTATCCACGACTGCACAATACCTGTCTAAAATTTGTCTCTCTTGTTCAGAAATCCTGACAGTTAAATTATATCTGCCCACAATGATGCCCAAAAATGCGTTACAATAAGTATAGCTAAAAACGAGGTAAGGTAATGTTTGCAATTAAGAGACGACTTAAATTAAATAAGTCTGAGGAAAATTTAATGGCACAACATGCGGGTTATTCTCGTTTTGTTTATAACTATGGGCTAGACCTTTTCTGGCAGTCAATAGATGTTAAAGCATCAGATTCTCAAAGGATAAGGGAAATTAAAAAATGTTTTACTCAGATAACCAAAAAGCGTCCAGAGTTTGAATGGACTCTGAAATTAAGTTCAACTGTCTATCAATCAGCTTTTCAACATCTACAAGAGGCTTTTAGCAGATGGCGTAAAGGTATCGCTCTTGCTCCCACATTTAAAACTAAAAAAGATGGGCAAACCTTTGCAATATATAACTGTAATGGCTTAAGTCTAGTTCCTGCTGGCAAAAAAATTAAATTACCAACATTAGGAACATTTCGTTTACAAGAAAAAGTTAAGGAGAGTTATGTAAGTCAAACTTTCACTATCTCTAAGGAAGCTGATGGGTGGTACGTAAGCTTTTCTGTTGATGCAGAACGCATACCACCAATAATGCATGAAGTAGTAAAACCTGTTGGCATTGACTTAGGGATAAAAACTTTTGCTACAATCTCTGATGGCACAACATTAGAAGCGCCTAAGCCATATAAAGAAGCGAAAACCAAGCTTGGCAGATTCCAATACCACAACCGCAATAAGCAATTTGGTAATCGGACTCAAGGCATTTCAACATCTAATAATGCTAAAAAATACTTTAAAAAGTTAGCACGTCATCACCAGAGAATAGCTAATAAGCGTCTCGACTTTTTACATAAATCCACAACTAGAATATGTAAAAAGTACGCACATGTAAGAATAGAAGACTTAAACGTAAAGGGCATGATAGCAAATTCTAAGCTATCAAAAGCTGTAAGCGATTTAGGCTTCTATGAGTTCCGTCGTCAGCTAGAATATAAAGCTCCGGTTTTCGGAACGAAGCTTGATATTGTAGATAGATGGTATCCGTCCTCAAAACAATGCAGGATCTGCAAACAAAAAAATGATGGTTTAAAGCTGTCAGATAGAATATTTGTTTGTAGTAACGCTGCATGTAATCATACAGAGGATAGAGATTTACATGCATCTAAGAATTTAGCTGAAGTACCAGAAGAACATATAAGTAGTAGGGTAGGGACTATCCGAAATTAGATGCCTGTGGACAGTAACGTGCCGACACGGCTGGTTGAAACAGGAATTGTTGAAAGATGTCATATGATGTCTAGTAAATAAGGTTCAGACTGTTGAGGTGCTGTCAAGAAGGCACGATAACATGGTTAAGTCTCATAATTTCCAGCATTTCCAGCGCCACAGAAGCGATCGCTCTGAAGATCTGCTCTTTGGTCTAGTTACTTCCATCCTTCTGCACATTATTCTTTTTCTTGGGAGCAGTTATTGGCTTCGAGCTTTTACGCCTAAGCAAAAGCAAGATCTCTCACAATCAATTCCAATTGAGTACGTTGAAGTTCCTCCTAATCAGACAAAAACACCCCCACCGGAAACCTCACGACGGGCTGCCAACGATTCTGTTGCTGGTGGATCCGTAAAACTTAAAAGACCTGTTTCTGCTGCTAAGTCGGCACCAGTTGCACCCAAAGTCTCTGCTTCTGAACCAGCAAAGGCATTTCTGCCAAAACTGACTCATCCCACAGCCGTATCTCCTCAAAAACCGCAACCTAAACCTCAGAAAATTGCGGTAGCTCCAGCTACCATACCGCCAGCACCTAAACCCCCAAAAACGGCGGTTACCCCTGATACCACACCGCCAGCATCTAAACCCCAACAAAGGGCAGTTACCCCAGCTACCATACCGCTTGCACTCAAACCCCCAAAAATTGTGGTTACCCCTGATACCACACCGCTTGCATCTAAACCCCAACAAAGGGCAGTTACCCCAGCTACCATACC